>JBDTOW010000224.1:0-6623 GCA_039933075.1 Verrucomicrobiota bacterium
CAAGGCTCCGAACAAATATCAGGTTTACCTGGGCGGCAACGAAAGCAGCACGCGGCTCAATCGCCTCTTCAAAGATACCGTCAAGACGGACGACATCGAAAACGAGTTGCGTCCATTGCTCGGCCGCTACGCGAATGAACGCCTCGCCGGTGAACGTTTCGGTGACTGGTGCGAGCGGGTTCTGTTCAAGGAATCATCGGCTACTCAGAACTAACTTTCCGATTGCCGGACTAAACCCAAGCCGGGCGATGGTCCGGAAGTCCTGGCTCGAAAAAGCTGTCTCGCGCTCACTCACAAATATGCTAATTCCCGCCGAGGTTCAATCGCTCAACGAGCGTTTCGACGAGCAACCCACCGAGGAAATCCTCAAGTGGGCGTGGGAGCGTTTCGGCCCGCGTGCGGCCATCGGCACAAGTTTCCAAGGAGCCGGTCTGGTGATGATTCACCTGGCCAAACAAAATGTTCTGCCCTTTCCCATCTTTACCCTCGACACCGGCCTGCTTTTTCCGGAGACAATCGAATTGAAGAAGCGGCTCGAAGACTTTTTCGGCTTCGCGATTCAATCACTCGAACCGGACCTGACGGTTGGGGAACAAGCCGACGTCCACGGCCCCGAACTCTGGAAGCGTGACCCTGACCTTTGCTGCACTGTTCGCAAGGTTCTTCCACTCCGCGACAAACTTGGCGACCTCGACTGCTGGATTACCGGCCTGCGCCGCCAGCAATCCGATACGCGCGCTGGTATTGGCGTCGTCGAGGTTTATGTTTTCGACGAGGTCACTGGCCGCGAGATTGTGAAGTTAAATCCCATGGCCAATTGGTCGCGTGACGCCGTATGGAAGTATATCCACGACCACAAAATTCCTTATAATCCGCTTCACGACCGCGGTTATCGTTCCATCGGATGCTGGCCCTGCACGCGGGCAACGGACAGTGGCGATGCCGAGCGCGCCGGTCGCTGGACCGGTTTTGGCAAAGTCGAATGCGGCATCCATACGTTCATGCCGAAAAAAGTGGACTTCCAAATCTGAGCACCGAACTGACTGGATACCGATGAAACGGGCAACACACAACACATCCAAAGAGCGGCATAGTTCCCGCCTCATCCGCGTTTTCCGCGATTTCTGATCTATGGATTATCTCTCGAAACTCGAAAACCAAAGCATTTACATCATGCGCGAGGCTTTCAACAAATTCGAGCAACTCGCGATGCTCTGGAGCATCGGCAAGGACTCTACGGTGCTCCTCTGGCTCGCGCGAAAAGCCTTTTTTGGGCACGTCCCGTTCCCGCTCGTGCACGTGGACACGAGTTACAAAATCCCGAGCATGATCGAATACCGCGACCGCCTTGTGCGCGAATGGAAACTCGACCTCATCGTTGGCAAAAACGAAGAAGTGCTCCGCCAGGGCACCACCTATCCAAACGGCAAAGCCACCCGCGTCGAGTGCTGCGGCACGTTGAAGAAAGATGGCCTCAAGGCCGTGCTCGAGAAACACAAGTTCACCGGCGTCATCGTCGGCGTGCGGCGCGATGAAGAGCCGACCCGCGCGAAGGAGCGTTACTTCAGCCCGCGGGACAAGAACATGGAGTGGAACGTCGAGGACCAGCCGCCGGAGCTTTGGGATCAGTTCAAGACTGACTTTGAAAAAGGCACGCACATTCGCATCCACCCGTTGCTGCATTGGACCGAGTTGAATATCTGGGAATACATTGAGCGCGAAAACATACCAATTATCCCGCTCTACTTCGCCAACGAAAAAAGCGAGCGATACCGCAGCATCGGTTGCTATCCGTGCACGTTCCCAATCAAATCGAACGCAAAAACCGTGCGGGAGATCATCGAAGAACTCCGCGGCACCAACACCAGCGAGCGCGCCGGGCGCGCGCAGGACAAAGAGAGCGAGGATGCTTTTGAAAAGTTGCGGCGCGATGGGTACATGTGATTATTCAATCGCGAGTAAGAGTAAGAGTGCGAAGCGTGAGCGCGATCGTAATCCAGCAGCAGTGAATTGAATCTTTATGACTGAGACTTCCGCTCCAAGTGAACAGCTCAAAATCGTCATCGTGGGCCACGTCGACCACGGCAAGTCCACGTTCGTCGGACGCCTTCTCCATGACACAGGCTCGCTGCCGGAAGGCAAGCTCGAGCAGCTCCAGGAAGTCGCCGAGCGCCGCGGCGTGCCTTTCGAGTGGGCCAATCTCATGGACGCCCTTCAGTCCGAGCGCGACCAGAACATCACCATCGATACCGCGCAAATCTGGTTTCGGACGACGAAGCGCCAATACGTCATCATCGACGCGCCCGGACACAAGGAGTTTTTGAAGAACATGGTCACCGGCGCCGCCAATGCTGAGGCTGCTCTCCTGCTCATCGACGCGCACGAAGGAGTGCAAGAGAATTCCCGCCGTCACGGCTACCTGCTCAACTTGCTTGGCATTCGCCAAATCGCCGTGCTCGTGAATAAAATGGACCTCGAAGACCACAGCGAGGCGAAATTCCGGCAGATTGAATCCGAGTATCGCCAGTGGCTCAACACGATCGGCGTCGAGCCAAAGGTCTTCATTCCGATTGTCGCCAAGCACGGGGACAATATCGCCTCGCTGAGCAAGAACATGCCCTGGTGGTGCGGCCCCACCGTCCTCGCCACCCTCGACGAGTTCAAGGTTTCCGAACCACCGAAGAATCAGCCGCTGCGCTTTCCAATCCAGGATGTTTATCGTTTTGATGAACGACGCATTCTGGCCGGACGGGTGGAATCCGGTTCGATCAGAGTTGGTGACCGCCTTCTCTTCTCGCCGACCAACAAGACCAGCACCGTCAAAACCATCGAACGATGGAACGCGCCATCGCGCGAGGACGCTACCGCCGGTGAAAGCGTCGGCATCACGCTTACCGAACAAATTTTCGTCGAACGGGGCTCGATCGCGGCATTGGAGTCCGCCCCCCCGTATGAACTGACCCGCTTTAAGGCTCGCGTCTTCTGGCTCGGCAAGCAACCGTTCAAGAAAGGCAAAAAATACAAACTGAAGCTCGCCACGCAAGAGGTCAAGTGCGAGATCGAGTCGATTGAGAAAGTGATTGACGCCTCGACGCTGGCCACAGTGACTCGCCACCAGAACGAACTTTTCGTCGGCCGATACGAGGTGGGCGAACTAACTCTCAGGACGAAGAAACCGATCGCCTTCGACGCCATCAGCGAAATCGTACCCACGGGCCGTTTCGTGATCGTGGACGGTTTCGATGTTTCGGGTGGCGGCATTATTGCCGCGGACAATTACCCGCGCCGCACGCACGATTCACATCACAAGAGCGACAACATCTATTGGAGCCAGGGCAAGGTGACGGCTGAACAACGGGTTGGACGTAACGGCCATCCTGGCTCCGTCGTGTGGCTCACCGGTCTGTCTGGCGCGGGCAAAACCTCCATCGCCACGGAGCTGGAACGGGAGTTGTTCAACATGGGTAAACACGCCTATGTCCTCGATGGTGATAACCTCCGCCATGGCCTCTGCTCGGATCTCGGTTTCTCGCCGCAGGATCGCAAAGAAAACATCCGCCGGGTCGGAGAAGTTGCCAAACTATTTGCCGATGCCGGCATCATCTGCATCACGGCATTTATTTCACCCTACCGATCCGATCGTCAACTGGTTCGCGAGATGGTAAAGGCGGGACAGTTCATCGAGGTTTACGCCAATGCACCGATCGAGGTGTGCGAGGAACGCGATCCAAAGGGTCTTTACGCCAAGGCCAGGGCTAACAAAATCAAGGAATTCACCGGCGTTTCCGCCCCGTACGAAATACCGCTCAAACCGGAAATCGAACTGCCCACCGCCAAGCTCACGGTCGCTGAATCCGTGGCCAGGATCGTCGAGTATTTGCACATGGAGGACATCGAGAGCGCAGTTTCGATCTAGAGGCAGGGCGCGTCACTCCGTGCGCGCTGTCGGAGGCTGCTGAGGGTTCGAACGGTTACCACGTTCAGTGGCGCGCAGAGGACTGCTAGCCCTACCTTGAGATCCGCCGGTCAATTCGGTTCGCCGCAAGGCTCATGGAGGTTTCAGGCGGGGATCGAGGAGTCGTTCGATTCGAGTTTCCATTTCCTCAAGGTGGAGCAGACTGGCTGGATCTTTCGTTTTGGGAATGGCATTCCGGATGTTTAATAACGCCCGCTTTAGTTCAGCGCGAGCGATTGCCGGGAGATCGGAAGAGACTTCGGTTGGATTAACGCGTTTACCGAGAATTTCAACATAGGCGCGTTGAAGATTGCGCCGGAATAAATCGATCTGAATCGGCTCAGCGGTCAACTCATTCCAGATGCCGGAACTGATGTCTTTGAATAAATCACTCGGCGGATAAGCCAGCCGGGGTTCGCGGTTGGCGTACTCGGCCATGCGCTCGATGCGCTGGTCATTGATAAGCGTATCGAGAATGCTTCGTTGGCTGTTCAGGATGCGGTCCGCCGCGCCGCTCGATTCGAGGCGCAGAAAGATGTTCGGATCGATCAGGTTGGTGGGCGTCTGAAAGGCATTCTGATTGAGAAAGGCGATCGCTTCGCGTTGCCTTTCAGCGTTCACGGGTTCGAACATTCGATTCGCTTGCCCGTACCACAAGTTGTTTCTAACCATGCCGCCGACCACGTTGGCCACATGCCCCAGTTCTCGCGTCCGCTGGCGGATGAGTTGGGTGTACATGTTTTGCAACAGCTCGTAATCTTCGTTTTCCTTGCACGTCGCCGAAACCAGGTACGCCGCCACCCGCGCAATATTCTTTAACCCAAGCTCAGTCGCCCGGATGGCGTCCGAGCCGAGATCCTCGGTTTGTTGACTCGGATCCTCCAGCGCATTCGGATCGCCAAAGCGGAGTCTGGGATCCGTAATCTGCCGGGCGACGATCGCATCGAGAAACGGTTTTTCCTGCAGGTGATTGGTCGCGCCGTTGAATTGCTTGTAGCCCCATTCGACCGCGAAATAATCGTAGGGGCCAATCATCGGGATCAACCGTGCGCCGTCGCCTGGTTGCGCGACATAATTGAATCGGCCGTAATCCATGATCGACGCTTCAGTACCGTATTTGCGGGTAAATTCCGGGTCGCGAAGTTGTTCGATGGTGTAGGAGGAACTGCCCTTCATATTGTGGGGGAATCCCAGCGAATGCCCTACTTCATGAGAAACGACATACGCGAGCAACTCGCCGAGCAAATCGTCGGGGAGAGGAAGCGTGTGGGCGCGCTCGTCATTGGGCGAGGCTTGCACGAAGTACCAATCCCGCACCAGCTTGATCACATTGTGAAACATCAGAATGTCCGCTTCCAGGATTTCTCCGGTGCGCGGATCGTGCACGTGCGGTCCCATCGCGTTCTCCACCTCCGATGGAAGCCACATGATGGTGGAGTAGCGCGCGTCCTCGGCGTCCCATCAGGGTCTTCGGTCGCCGTTGGCGGATTCCTGGCAATGATGGCGTTGGTGAAACCCGCCGCCTCAAACGCCGGTTGCCAGGCTTCAATTCCTTTCTTGACCCACGGACGCCACTTATCCGGGACACCGCGACCCACGTAGAAGCCGATCGGCTTCAGAGGCTCGGAAATAAGCGCGTCGGGATTCTTCTTTTCCAGCCGCCACCGGGTGATGTAGTGGACTTCCTTCACCTTCTGGTCCGGCGCGCTGTAATCCTCGAACGACACGTCAAAGAACCCCACTCTCGAATCCTCCTGCCGCGGACGCATCGGTTCCTCCGGCAACTTGACCATGCTGTGATGGAGAAGGACCGTGACGACTCCAAGCGTGTTGTCGCGCGGGACAGACGTTGGCGGAAAGCCGCTCGGCGCCGCATCACCGGAAAGCGTGTAGCTCACCAGGACTTTAGTCTCGATGTTTTCAGGGAATGCTTTGATGTTCTCAATGAACGATCGGGCCTTGTCCGAACCCGTGGCTTTGAGTTGTTTCTTGGCGCTGAATTCCGGCGGATCACTGGTGAACAGATCCGTTACCTCGATGACCGCAGCTTTGTTGGTTCCCCAGGCGGCGACCGGAAACGCTTTGATGATCGGTTCCAGTGAGGTCGCCTCGACCGCGTAGCGAATCGAATCCGCTTCTCCCGCCCGGATGTTATGTTTCACGTCTCGCAACAGGATGTCTTTCTCCCTGAGTTCCCAGCGCACAACGCGATTGGCCAAGGGCGTGCCGCCATAACCGTAGCCCGCCTGAATGCGTTCAATCTGCGTCACCCAAAGCAATTCCTTGCCGAGAACGTTGGTCGGAATTTCAAAAAACCATTTCTCGTCAACTTTATGGACAAGGAACAGACCCGCGTGTGTCTTTGCGCCCTTCGTGATCACCTGATCGTACGGTTTTATCGTTTCTTTTTTCTTATCTGCTTCGTCTTTCTTCTGATCTGGCGCTCCGGACTTTTTCATCGGTTTGCTCTTTTCCGGGAATGGAGTGCGATGCGAATAATCCTGCGCGAATATTCTCGCGGTCAGGATTATTAAGACGGCAATGGTGATAACTAACAAAAAGGAGCGTCGCATAGAGTGATGCGAGTGCAGCGTGAAATCCAAAGAAATCAAGGCAAATCCAGCAATTCTCGCCCTAAGGAGAGGGTTTCGGTGAATCAAGCGACGGT
>JBDTOW010000225.1:0-6599 GCA_039933075.1 Verrucomicrobiota bacterium
AGGTACCTGCGTTATGCCCGCTGTCAAATTAATCGACGACCTCTGCGTCTCTCCTAATCTGCAATCGAGGTTCGGCAGCCCGACGATCTTCGCAGTCTGCCGAGATTGTGAAATTCAGAAGCGCTCCGTCGGTCGGAATTGGCGCACCCGAATGAAAAATGCGGCGGGCCGCCTTGCTTCGCCATTCGCCATCGGCTAACTATTTGTGATGGTCGACACGGATGAAAAACTAGCTGCTCTGGTGGCCCGCCTGCCGGTGGACCACTGGATTGCGCTGGATACCGAAGCGGACAGCCTCCATGCCTATCCGGAGAAACTTTGCCTGCTGCAAATTAGCGTGCCGGGCGTAGATGAACTCGTGGATCCGCTGGCCCGGATGAATCTTTTCCCGTTGCTGGAGTGCCTGAAGCGCAATGAATTGATTTTGCACGGTGCCGATTATGATCTGCGACTGCTCGGGCGAGCGCATGGCTTCGTGCCGCGAGTTGTCTTCGATACCATGGAAGCCGCCCGCCTGGTTGGAACTCGCCAGTTTGGATTGACTGACCTGGTAAAAAAGCACCTGAGCGTGGACCTGGAAAAGGGTCCGCAAAAAGCGAACTGGGCTTCACGTCCGCTCACCGAACGGATGCAAACCTATGCGCTCAACGACACGCGCTTTCTCCGCGAACTGGCCGATGTTCTGAAAACCGAATTGAGCGAGAAAGGCCGCCTGGAGTGGCACGAAGAAACGTGCGCCCGATTGGTGATCAACTGCGCCCAGCTTCGCGAAATTGACAGGGAGCAAGTCTGGCGGCTGCCGGGAAGCCATCAACTCGATCGCCCGGGCCTGGCGGTGCTGCGCGAACTTTGGCAGTGGCGCGAGGAGGAGGCCGTGGCGGCGAATAAACCGCCGTACTTTATCGTGAAACACGAAACGCTCGTTGAGCTCGCTTCAAATGCGGCGCATTCACATCTGGCAAAGCCGGACTTTCCCCGCTCGTTATCGCCGCCGCGGCAAACGCGAGCCATCGCCGCCATTGTACGCGCTCTGGCCTTGCCGCTCGACGCGCGGCCGGACATCAAGCGATACCAAGGCCGGCAGCGGAACGAAGAGGAGAAACGGCGCTTTCATGCTTTGAAGATGAAACGCGACGCACAAGCCGCGGCACTCGAAATCGATCCGACCATCATCGCCAGTCGAGCAACCTTGGAAGCGCTCGCGGCCGACGCAAACGGAAGTCCTGGCCAATTGATGAAATGGCAGCGGAGCTTGCTCTTTTAGGGTTCGTTCAAAGGCAACTTCCGCTGCGGATATGCCGCTCGCTCGTGCCTGGTCAGCCAGCCCAAATTGCCTCCCCGCAAATTCGGAATTTATTTTTGAACGGAACCTCAGCTAGCCGTAACCATGCAGTAAACAGAAAGGATAGCCCTCACCCTGGCCCCACTGCCGTTGAATAGCCGTGGGCGCGACCCACGGGACAACGGGCGAAATCGATACCGACCCCGAAGGGGTCGAACAACACATGACGACTGGTTTGTTCGACCCCTCCGGGGTCGGAACCCATTCTTGGTCCCGATCCGTGGGTTCGCCACCCACGGCTATTCACATTCCTCCCCTACGGGGATGGAGCACGCCGCCCAACACTTTAATCCAACAGCAAGAATCAAACAATCGTTGCGCGAGCGGTTTCTAGCGCACCATTTCGAACGCGAAGCCTTTTAGATATTCCGTCTCGGGAATGATCGGGAAAATCGGATGATCCGGCGATTGCGTGTAGATGGCGACGCGTCGTAAAAGACACCTGGCATCAACCGCGGCGGCCATGATCACTTCCTGAAACATCCGCGCGTCGACGTGATGCGAGCAACAAAACGTCGCAAGTGTGCCGCCGGTTTTCAGCAGCTTCAAAGCCCGCAGGTGGATTTCCTTGTAACCACGCAGGGCGTCCGGCACCGCGGCGCGATTCCGCGTAAATGAAGGCGGATCGAGCACGATGAGATCAAAGCGCGGCACGAGTTTTTCGTTCGGGCGCGCTGCCGTCTGTGCTTTGAGCCAGTCAAAAACATTTGACGTTTCGAACGAACATTGCGCGGCGAATCCATTGTCCGCCGCATTGCGGTCCGCCGCCGCCGTCGCCTCGGCGCTCTGGTCGATCGCATGAACGTGGGCGGCGCCAGCGCGAGCGGCGTGCAGCGCGAAGCCGCCAAGGAAACTGAAGCAATCCAGAACTTGACCCCCTCTGGCCAGTTCAGCCACGGCGACGTAGTTGACTTGCTGATCGAGGTACAGACCCGTCTTGTGGCCGGCGAGCAGATTTGTTCTGAACTTCAGGCCGTTCAGATTCACGATCATTTCTCCTAAGAATTCCCCGGTCAGAACGCCATTGGCGTCGGGCAGCCCCTCGAACCTGCGTGAGGCGATGTCGTTTCGTTCAAGAATTGCGCGGGGCGAAAAAATCTTTTGCAAGACAGCGACGATCTCGGCCTTGCGAAGATCCATGCCCAGCGCTGAGGTTTGCAGGACCAAAACGTCTTCGTATTTGTCAACGATCAGACCGCTGAGGAAATCGCTCTCGGCGTTCACTACCCGGAACGAGCTGGCGTGGGACAAATGTCTCAGTCGCACCGCGAGCGCGGCGCGAATTCGTTGGTCGAAGAAGGTTTGATCGATCGGCACGCGGTCGGTGGCCAGAACGCGAACGTTGATTTTGGATTTCGAGTTGTAGAAACCCGTTCCCAGAAATCGCTGGCGATGATCTTTTACCTGGACGAGCGCGCCATCGGCTGCCGGCGCGGTCAGGCGCAAGATAGAGCCGTGATAAATCCAGGGGTGGCCGGCAACGACCCGGTCAGCTTCGCCGGGGCGGAGTAAGACAGTGGGCAATGTTTCCATAATCGTTTGTAGACAGTTCAGGCGGATTGGCAGCCCGTTTTTGTATGTTAGCGCCCAGCCCGGCCTCGTAGCGCAGATTTGTAATCTGCCGTATCGCCGATTTGTAATCGGCAGAGCGTCCGAAAGTTCGAGCGCGTTTGCATTTGCCGAAGTGCCGCAGAATGCAATTCTGCGATACGGCAGATTACAAATCTGCGCTACGCTCAGCGCCCAGCCGCTTTTTACCGGGCTGTCAGGCCGCCAATCATTCCATACGGCGTTTGCGGTTGTGCGTCGGAGATGAACGCAGAGCCCGGCTCCGGAGGAAAGCGAAATCGACAAATTGAGTTGCCATTCGATTCTTGAATGGCACGTTTAGATTGTTTTCCGGCTGAATCCAAGCGGGTTCAACCTGGAAGTATTCATGGTTCCTAGAATTTACGGATTCGTTTTCCTCGCGTTAGTCTTGATCTGGACGCTCCCTCTTCAGGCGCAACAATCCTACAGTTGGCGGGTTTACAATGCCTCGGATGGTTTGAAGGAATCGTTCGCGACCGCGGTCACGATCGGCCCAAAAGGAACCGTCTGGGTTAAACATAGTGAGACCGACGCGATTAGCGCGCTGGACGGTTATTCCGTGAGCAACATCGTAGCCTCCGCCAGCGGCGCGCATCAGATACATGAGAGCCGGTATGGCCAGATCTGGGCGATCTACACCGACGGCGTGCAGGAATATCGTGAAGGGCAGTGGATCAAATATCCAGTCGCCGAGATCCGAGCCGAGAACCAGACCAATCTGCTGCGCCGGGTCCGGCCCATCCCGCTGCTCCCCGGGGAGATCGAACACGTCCTTTTCCTTCTGTCAGATCGGCTGATGGAATTCAATGCCGTGTCACGTCAGGCGAGCGTGCTGCGCCGGGTCCAGGACACCCGGCTCGGTCGATTCCTGGATCTAACCGCGGCCCGGGACGGGGGAGCCTGGATTAGCGCCAGTCGAGGTGTGGCAAGACTCCCTACCCCGATTCGCAAGTTGACCGCGCAATCCGATTGGACGGAATTTCCCGTTGACGAGTCGTTGCAAGTGCAGAATCTCCAGCGGCCATTTGAAGACGAGGGGCAGCACCTCACTCTCGTGGCGGATTCGACGGCGATCAACCGAAAGGTTTTGGTCTATTTCGATGGTCGATCCTGGTCCTCCCAGTTAATTCCGGGCGAAAACATCCGCCTGGCGTGGGGTGGCCTGGACGGGACTTTTTGGGCCATGACCATCAAGTCACTTTTTCATTTCCCCGCGGGCCAGCGCGAGGTAGTCGAAAAAGAGAGTTTCTCGACGGGTCAAAATTTCGATGCGGCGACCGATCTCAAAGGAGTCTTTTGGCTGGCGACGTCCGAAGGGCTTTTGCGTTGCGCGCCGTTGCCGTGGCGGACTCCATCGGAGGTGGCGGGGATCAACAGCCTCGTCACGGGGATTACGGAGGATGCCCAAGGCCGTCTGTGGTTCGTCAGCGCCGACGATTTGATCGTCGAAGAAGCCGGACGCTGGAGAACGAATGCGCTGCCGAAAGAGGGAGAGATGTCATTCCAAAAGCGGACGCCGTTGGTTGCCTTACCGTCGGGACAGATCAGTTTCAACCTCAATGATCGATTGCTCTTGTTTACGCCGAAAACTGGGGAATTCACCTTCGTGGTGCATCCGTCTGGCCGCTCCGTGAGACTGATTGGCAAGCTTAAAGATGGCAGGATTTGTGTTCAAACCTATGAAGAGGATCCCGAGCTCGGGGGAATGACGGTCGACGCTTTTGATGGCCAAACCTTCGAACCGTTCCTGGCGCTTCCGGAGAATTGGAAGGTCGGCAGTGAATTGTTGTTCCTGCAGCAAACCCAGAATGGAGATGTTTGGGTGGGCGGAATCGCAAAGCTGGGTTTCTATCGCCAACAACAATGGAAAACGTTCGGCCCGGCTGAGGGCTTTTTGTCTGACGGAGCGCACTGCATTCTCGAAGCTCATGATGGTCGCATTTGGTGTGGCAGCCGCGACAAACTCTATCAGTTTGACGGAAAGAAATGGTCGATTGAACGCTCGTTCTTCGATCGCGTAAACGCCATCAGCCGCGATCGGGAGGGAGCGATCTGGGTCGCGTCCAACAGCGGCCTTTACCGCTATCTGAATGGTTCCTGGGTCTTGAACTCCATCGAAGAAGGCTTGCCGAGCGCGGCGGTCTACGATGTTTACCAGAGCGCAAAGGGCCAGACCTGGGCGGGGACCGGCCGAGGGGTGAGCCTCTATCATCTCGATGCCGATGTTGATCCACCGAAGACCTCGATCGAGGCGCGCGACAGCAGGATTAAACCCTCGGCTGAGGGTATCATCACCGTTGAGTACAGCGGCGTGGACAAGTGGAAGTACACTCCCGTCGAGCGGCTGCTGTATTCGTACCGCCTGGATGATGGCCAGTGGTCGCCCTATAGCTCCACGACGGCGGCCTCATTTACGAATCTTGCTTCCGGCCATCACCGTCTAACGGTGAGCGCCATGGATCGGAACTGGAATGCAGATCCCGGGCCTCCGTCGTTTGAGTTCGTTGTTATTCTCCCCTGGTTTAAAGACCCGCGTCTCATCGCGATTTCAATTTGCGCATTCGGCGGTGTTTTGTTTTTTGCGTGGCTCGCGTTTAATCGGCATCGCCAGTTGGTGCGCAGCTATTCCGAGGTCGAGCAAATCGTGGCCCAGCGCACGCGCGAATTGGAAACAGCCAACCAGGAACTTTTGCACAGTCAGAAGATGACCGCGCTCGGCACTTTCGCGGCGGGCATCGCCCACGATTTCAATAACATTTTGTCCATCGTCAAAGGTTCGGCCCAGATCATTGAAAGCAATCTGGAAGACAAGGAGAAGATTCGCACGCGCGTGAAACGAATTCGCAGCGTTGTCGATCAAGGCGCCGGAATCGTCAAGGCAATCCTGGGTTACAGTCGCGCCAGCGCGAAGGAAACTGCCACCTACGATTTGGCGGCAGTCATTGAGGAGACCATCAAACTGTTGGGCGACCGTTTTCTGCGTGGCATCAACCTTCGCGTTGAGTCCAGCTCAGCCGTGCCGCGAGTCAGCGGTGTCAAGGATTTGGTCCAACAGATACTGCTCAATCTGATCCTCAACGCCGCGGACGCGATGGAGGGGGATGGCGAGATACTTTTGTGCGCCGGACGCCTGGGAGCTCTGCCGGCGCATTTGGCGCTGCAGCCGGCCAAGGCGCTTGAGTATGCATTCGTCGCCGTGCAGGACTCAGGCTGCGGCATTCCGGCCGGAATTCAGCCCCGGATCTTTGAACCGTTCTTTACGACGAAAGATTTCTCCACGAAACGCGGGACCGGCTTGGGTCTATATACTGTGTACGAGTTTGCCACGGAATTGGGCTACGGGCTCATGGTCGAATCCGCTGTCGGAAAGGGCAGCACATTTACCATCATCATTCCGCTGCCCGGTCACGGCGATTGACAGAGTCACTTGCCGTGCAGCCCGTGCCCGGAAACGAGAGCTCTCGCACAGTACTTGAAATTTCAGGGGCATCCGGGTTAGGCTGCGGTTGATTCCGGGAACATGAGCAAAGCGCAAATCCTCATCGTTGAAGACGACGACCTCCAGTATGAGATCTATGAAGAGGCATTGAGCGAGTATGACCTGGCCCGGGCTGTCTCCGGCCGGGAAGCCTTGAAGTCAATCAGCAGAAGCCCGCCAAGCTTGATC
>JBDTOW010000226.1:0-6588 GCA_039933075.1 Verrucomicrobiota bacterium
CTCGTTCCTCGCGGAGCGAGGGAGAAGATTCGCGATCGGCTAATTCCTTAATTCAACGCCAGTGGGGACCGGGAGAGGGGTCATGCTCATTCCGCTTCTATATAATACTTTCCGCAGGGGTCAGGAGTTCTGACCCTCCCGAAAGTTTGTCGGATCTGGCGGTGAGCGGGTGTTATGTTATCATGACTGTCCGGTTAAATGTGGGCTGACACTGGTTTCAATTCGATAGAATAGGCCTGAAACCATTCTCAACGCTTTCTGCGCTTCCTTTCCAATATTCTTTCCGCGATATTTTGCGGGCGTTGAAACGGTACGACCTCAACTTTTCGACTATTGCATTTCTGGTTCTGCTGGCTTTGTTCTTCGGCATTTTTCTTGTTTACCCCGTGGGCTTCATGCTTAAGGGCGCATTCGTCGCCGAGGGCCGTTTCAGCCTGAAATATTTCGGCCTGCTCCTGGCGAGCCCATTGCAACGCGAGTCATTGTTCAACAGCTTTTCGATCGCGCTGTTGACCACGGCGCTGACGACGTTGTTAACGCTGCCGCTGGCGCACGTAATGACACGCTTCGATTTCCCGGGAAAACCGTGGCTGTACGGTCTGCTCCTTGTGCCGATGATCATGCCGCCGTTTGTCGGAGCGATCGGGCTTCGGCAATTGCTGGCGCGCTTCGGTTCCGTGAACCTGCTGCTTATGCAACTCGGAGTGATTCCCGCGAATGAACCGATCGACTGGCTGGGCGAGGGCGGGTTCTGGGGGATTGTGATTCTGCAAGTGATGAACCTCTACCCCATCCTGTTTCTGAACGTATCGGCGGCGATGGCCAATCTCGATCCGTCATTGCGCGAGGCGGCGCAAAACCTGGGCGCCAGCGGGTGGCGATCCTTTCGGACGGTGACACTGCCGCTGATTTTGCCCGGCTATTTCGCCGGTGCGATCATCGTCTTTATCTGGGCGTTTACGGATCTGGGCACGCCCCTGATATTTGGTTTCTCGCGCGTTGTGCCGGTGCAAATCTTCGATTCGATCAATGAATTGAATACAAATCCGATGGGCTATGCGCTGGTGGTGTTCGTGTTGCTGCTGACGGTAGCGCTCTTTGTAGTTTCGAAAAGTGTTCTCGCGAGCAAACGTTACGAAATGATCGCGCGCGGCGAGACCGCCGGCGCGGAGACAAAGGCGAACTTGCGCCAAACTGTGGGGATTTGGCTCGTTATGCTGCTCATCATCGGCCTGGCGTTGCTCCCTCACTTGGCTGTGATCGTTCATTCGCTGTCGGGCCGCTGGTTTTTCAGCATCTTGCCGTCGGATTACTCCACGGCCAACTACCGGGAGATCTTCACCCATGCGCTGACCGCTTCGAGCATTCGCAACAGCCTGTTTTATTCCAGCTTGAGCGCGATGCTGGATTTGGTGATCGGGGTGACGATTGCGTGGTTGTTGACCCGGCGAAGTATTCCCTTCTCGGGTTTGCTGGATGCGCTCGCCATGCTGCCGCTGGCGCTCCCCGGATTGGTCATCGCGTTCGGCTACGTCGCGGGCTTCGATTTCAAGATCGCATGGTTGAATCCCCGCGACAATCCCACCCTCCTGCTCGTCATCAGTTACAGTGTGCGGCGTCTGCCGTACATCGTTCGTTCGGCGTTCGCTGGCTTTCAGCAAACCAGCGTAACCCTCGAAGAAGCTTCAGCAAACCTGGGCGCGTCGGCCTGGCGCACGTTGCGAAAGATCACTTTGCCCCTGGTGATGGCCAACCTGATCGCGGGCACGATCCTGACGTTCTCGCTGGCGATGCTGGAAGTGAGCGATGGTTTGATCCTGGCGATGAAGGAGAAATATTTTCCGATCACAAAAATGATTTGGGGAATTATGGGCCGCATCGATCCGAATGCTCCCAGCGTGGCGTGCGCGTTGGGGGTCGTGGGGATGGCAATACTCGCGCTCAGCCTCCTGGTCGCCGGCAAGCTGCTGGGCCGGAAAATGGGCCAACTGTTCCGGACCTGAAGCTGGATCGGTTCAACTCTCCGGGGTCGATTCTTCGCTTAGCGCCTCGGGACTGCCCAAGTCGTAGAGGGCCAGACGCAGGCGAGCCTTTTCGGCGGCTGCCGTGTCACCATACTCTGCGTCGATCCGGCGAAGCCACGCGACCGCATGGTCAGTTTTGTTCAATTTTCCCGAATAAAGATTTGCCAGGTGGATCGCCGCCCAGCCCCAGCGTTCGGCCGGAAGCTTGTTCTTCAACAGTTCTTCGTACTCTAACGCAGCGGCGAGGTGATTCTTCAGGTCTTTTTCATAAATTTCCGCAATGCGCAAGGCCGCGTGAACTTCGCGAGGATTCTTCTTCAAGTATGCCCGCAACAGTTGTATCGCTTCCAAAAAATTGCCGTCAGCCCATTCCTGCTCGGCAACTTCATAATCCGGATCTGTGATTCCCTCGCTATCATCGTTGTAAAGGATTTTGAGGGCCTTGTTGCCCATGTAAGTGGAAACATCGTGAGCGAAGAGCAGCCCGCCGCCGACGACGGAAAGCACAAAAACACCGCCGTAAAGGAGAAGTTTGGAAAAGTCAGGCTGCAGCGAACTGGAGGCGCGCCCGGACTTGGATAAACTCTCGACCGGATCGCGGTTCGCGTTGACCTCCTGGTAATCCATAAACTGTTTGTACTGCCGCTTAACCGTGACGCCGAAAATGCAAGCCAGCACGACAAACACGACGTATGCGCCAATTCGAATCCAGAGTTTCATCACTCACAAGGGACAGGAGCCAATCATTCGACGCATGCGATTAAAATGAGTTTTTACCGACGCCCAGGTAAAAGTAATCGTAACCCGGCGCGCAAGCAACCCCTTCAACGAAGGTTCGATTTGCTGCAGAATCGCGACAATCTCCGCAAACGCGCAGATTGCAAGGTCATGCGCCAAATGGAGTGAGGTGGTTTCGCTCGAGGCAGGCTTTTTCGCTGGTCTCGGGAACCGCATCTGACGTGGCGTAAATGTTGCGGTCGCTTTGGATCTGGACCAGCACTGGCGCGCCTGCCTCGGCTTTAAGTCTGTCAGTGTTACTTTTCAGGCGGGGCAAAAAAAGTGCCGCTTGCGGGGCAAGAGGCACGTGATTCAGGCGCTTGATTTGAGGCTGTTTACTTCTTTTCGCTGTCGCGCTTGGCTTCCCAGTCACGTGAATTGGTCTGGCCATCCCGCTCGGTTTCGATTTTGCCTTTAATCGCGTCGCCACTGATCTTGCCGTTGTATTTCGAGGTGAATTTGTTGTTATTGAACTCACGGGTCACCGTGAACGAGATTTCATCCCCCTTCAGTTTGGCGTCGGAAATGGCCGTATCACTGGCTTGGCCGCCGCGTCCAGGGGCGGACAGTGTTCCGGTCAGTTTATCGCCCTCAGTCTTCAACTTGAGAGTCATCTTCCGTTCAGGGCCGCCATTGCGGCCGGGCATCGTCCATGTCCAAGTGCCATTTGGGTCAGCCTTCTTGTCGTCGGCTTGGACCTGGGCGACGACTCCGAGCGCAAGAATTGCGCAGGTAACAACTTTGATAAGAGATGGTAAGATATGTTGCTTACGTTGCATAGGATGTGTGCGTTTATGATTTGAGTTTTCGTCTTTCCAGAGGATGCATTCCATTGGCAAACTCCGAAACGACTAATGTAGTTAAGACGCGAGCGGGGTAAAAAGGTTACAACTTTCTCACCAGCGCCGTGCGGCAGGAAAACGGGATCAAAGCTCCCGGCGTCGGTCGTTCTGAGCGCTGGGATTCCTCATTCATCGCTTATCCCGCAGACTGAATTTCCCCTGCCAATCCACGCGGTAGGCCTGACAATGCGTCCAAAGCGTCGAGGCCAACTCGATTTTGTCTCCCGATCGAAACCGGTCGCGACCGAAAAGTTTGGCTGGCAATTCCAAGCCAGTAATGTTCCGAACATTTCCGTTCAGACCCGAGCGGTTCGCCACAACAATGGTTGGCTCGGTGATGACCGGCTCCAATCCGGCGCCGAGGCGCACGTGGATCGGTTTCGTAGCTCCGCCAATAGAGACGATCCATTCGGCACGGTCAGCCTTGGGCACAATTTTATCCCGGTAAAAGGCGTCCTCCACGATGTCCTGTGAATAGAGCCCGAGATAAATCGCTTTCCCGGTCCAGCAGATATATAGATCGGCCAAAGGAAATTCGGAGACCGGTTTGACGAATCCTCGCTCGCGATCCCAATGTTTGAGTGCCAAGGTCGGTTTAAACTGTCCGAGCGGGTTTCGTGGCGCGGGCGGCACGCCCTGCAAAGCGTTTGCGCGCTCGCGGACAGGCCGGCTGCTCTTTAGGGCGGCCAGGTTAAGGGTCGAGGCGGTGGTGGTGAGCGCCGCATAAGGCTGGTCGTGGATATCCACCAGCCCGAAGTTGAAATTCTCGCCGTCGCCGCGTCCATGAGTTGGCTCGTCGTAGTATTGAAACCAGTCGGCTCCGATGACGTATTGAATTCCCAGGAGCGAGTGGAGCGTGTTGGCAAATCCGGCGGCGCGTTCTTTTTGCGTGGTTACCACCGGATAGATGCCATGATCATTCTTGTTGCCACTGCGATTTTCGCCAGCGGCCATGTAGAACTCGCCGATGAGAATCGGCTTGCCGGTCAGCGCATGGAGGGTCTCCAGGTAAAAACGCGCAAAGGTCCCGTCGTTCCAATTGGCGTTAAGGTTGCTGGACACGGCATCAACGTAAGGTGCGCATGATCGAGCCACTTCCGGGTAAAAAAACGACTGGTAACGATCCCCCAGGATCAATGCGCGTTGGTCGTATTTGCGGATGATGTCATGGACCAGCGAGTAATAGCGTTCGGCCAATAGTCCGAGAAAGCTGCGCATGGTGCGGATGCCGTTGCCACCGGGGCGCAGGAAAAGCATGCCGCGCTGCTCCAGTTGCTGCCAGTCCTCCGCTCCTTCTGGCGCGAAGTCTTTAAGCAGTTCCGACCAGTCGTTGCGGTAGGTCCCTCGGAGCAAGTCCATCAATCGCTTTCGCTGGCCGCTGGTGGGCCCTTGTTCAAGCGTCATCTTAAAGAGCGTGGCATTCCACCAGCCTATTTCGTTGTCGCTGAAATAACCGATCAGCCGCGGGTCGTCGCGCAGTGCCAAAATCTGATCCCGCGCGACCTGTTCCATCCGGTCAACGATCTTCGGGTCCCACATGTCCCACCACGGTGCGCCAGCAGTAGCCCCAATATGTAACACGGGAGCGAACGATACATCCATGTCGCGGCATTGCCTGAAAGTTTGAAACTCACTCCATGCGCCGATGGTGGTAAAACCCCAGGATTTGAGCCGCTTCAGAGTGGCCTCGGCCCACCGGTTCGAATCGGGGTAGTGGCGAAACGCCGAGTACCCGGGATTGTCAGGATCGAACGTCTGGCGGGTAGCGCCCATGCTCACGCAACAGACGCCGAAGGAAAAGAATCGCTCTCCGTTTGGTCTGATTAACCAGGTGATCCCATCTTGTTGTTGAATCGCAAAAGGTTTTCCAGCCGAGGTAGCTTCCGGCAACGGCGACGCACCGCCGCGGGAACCGTCGGTTGGCGCCGGGTCGCGAAGGCGCGCACGGGCAGGCCCGTCCACCGTGGAACCATCCACAGCCGCTTGAATGGGCGCGGAAAAACTCAAAGCCGAAAGACTTACAACAATGAAAATCGCACGCAGCATTAACCGAGGCTTGTAACAGTTCTGAGAACAACTGTCATTTACGAATGCCGGAAGTATCAGTAGGATTTTTTATGCTCAACTATCTCTGGGTTGGTTTAGGGGGGGCGCTCGGTAGCATGGCCCGTTACGGGTTTTCCGGTTTGATCGCCCGTTTTTTCGGCGAAGCGTTCCCACTCGGCACCCTATTGGTTAACGTCACCGGCTCCTTCATCATCGGCTTCTTTGCGATGGCAACCAGTCCGGATGGACGCTGGCTGGTCGCGCCCGGCGTCCGCACCTTTTTCATGATCGGCATCTGCGGTGGCTACACCACTTTTTCCGCTTTCAGTCTCCAAACCCTTAACCTGGTGCGCAACGGCGAAAAACTTTTCGCGGGTCTAAACGCCGTGCTCTCGTTGGCGTTGTGTCTTCTCGCGGTGTGGCTTGGCGACCTGCTGGCAGCGAGTCTCACACCCACAAAAGGAAACTGATATGCAAATTCCTCACGACGCGGTTCTGTTGCGCGTTTTCATCGGTGAGAGCGACCGTTGGCACCACCAACCGCTTTACGAAGCCATCGTGCTCAAGGATGAACCTTCGCGAAGTGAACGTGTGCCTCAGCAACGTGCTGCCGACGTCTCGTCGGCAGAGTCAGGCCCTCTTCTGCCGGCAAGATGCCGGCAGCACGCTGAGGTTCATGGGAGAGTGAGGACAAGATCCAGGTGTTCCTCCCGGTGCTCGAAGAAATGATGGGAAGCGGACTGCTGACGATGGAGAAGGTCAAATGTCTCCACTACCGCGGAAAGGAACCCACTGAATAAGGTCCTCGTTGCAACACCTCGGGTGCGGCGGTCTGTGACCGCCGATTGGAGTTTGGACATTTTTCAACCCTGGACTGTTAGAAAGCTTCTCCCGGAGGG
>JBDTOW010000227.1:0-6584 GCA_039933075.1 Verrucomicrobiota bacterium
GATGGTCCACGAACCCACTATTTGAAACCGTGGCGTGATGCGTAAACCAAAAACTCGTCGTTCGTCATGACCAGAACGTGCTCACCAGTCCACTCCTGACGCTCTCCTGCGCCTCGGCTCGCCTTCAGTGTCTCCAATTCTCGGCTGATGTCATCGTTGGTGACCGAAAGTCCAACAAGTCGCTCAAGCGTCGTGGTCTTCCAAACAGTTCGTGCGCGCTCATACATACCGAATAGGATAACGCTGGCTCCGGTCCGAGGGCGAACGTCATCGTCAGGGCGAAATTTGTGAGCAGCAGACCGCTGGCGAGAGCGACCCATCGCAGTCGAACGCCGACCAGCAGACCGACGGCCAGCACGACTTCAGCCGCCGTTGCCACCCATCCAGCGGCTGTAACCAGACCGGCGGGAAGAAACCAGAGGAGTGTGCCGGTGTAAGTCAAAAAGGAAGCGAACCCGCCCCACGCCACTCCAGACGTCCCTGCCGGACCCCAGAGGCCGAACCGGTCAACCACCCCAGAGAGGAGCCCGCCGCCAGGGCGATCCGGACGCTGAGCGCCGCCAGGCAGGTTGGATGGACGCGGGTGAACATCGGCTATTTCTCCTGCTTTGGCGGTTCCGGGATGACGAGTTCCTTCGCATCTCGCCGGTGGAGCAAGACCGCAATCACCCGCGTCTGTGTCTTGTCGCTCGGGTTCCGCGAGACAGCGTGCAACGCCATCGTCGGCTCGTAAAAGGTGGCGCCGGCCTTGAGTCGCTGGATTGGTCCATGCCCGGCTTGGAACTCGAATTCGCCCTCCGCGACATAGCCAAAGATCGGTCCGGGGTGTCGGTGCGGAGTGCCACCCACACCTGGAGCTAGAGTAACCTCGAAGGTCGTTGCCGTGGTAGGCTGGCCGTCCAGCTTCTCAGTTGCGTCCACTGCCGAAAGCACTTTGACCACCGGTCCCTTCCCGTGGCCATTTTCGTGTCCGGTCTGGGCGAGGGACCATCCGCCTGCACATACGAGCAGGCAGATAAATATCACCGCGATGAAACGAGTTAGTTTAGACTGTGTCATTTGTATTTCTGATGGTTGTTGTTTGGTTGGTGAGATACTCATGGAAGCGGATCTGGATTTTGTCTTCTGCGCTGCCACCTTTCGGGCTCGCTCTTCCTTTCTGCATGCGTCACAACGCGTGGGATAAGATTCTACATAGAATCTGCCCTTGTCATACCAAAAATGCTGCTCCTTCGCTGAGAACGAACTCGCTGCCGCAATCCATGCACTTGAAAGTCGCATCAAAGCAACAGGTGAGTACTGGCTGTCGTGTTTCGTGTATGGGAAATTCCAGTCGGTGTGCTTTACTACATACTCAACCTTCTCTTTCGCCGCCAAAAAGATGGCCTCCGGTCTGGGGAGAGGGTCAACACTTTGGAGCATCCATGCGACCGCTACTACCCAGATGCCGTCTCGAATCTTCCGAAGCAGGAAGACTATCTTGCCTGCGACACGCTCCTGACGGGATTAGACGTTCGCGCGGCTAATCCATCGGCATTTTGCGACCCGCAAGCTGAGCCAGCTCACGAACTTTCGCTACCAACACATCTTGCGCAGTCGGCGCGAAGAATCCCTGTGTTGTGTAGAGGCCGCGGCATTCGTAGCCGCCTTCCTTGAGCACGCGGGCGGAAGGAAAATATCCGAAGACATCGTTGCAGTAGGCGGCCATCCAAAGTTGAAGCGGGCCGATGGCCTGTTCAATTAGCGGCACATAATCCACCACGACCTCGCCTGATAATCCTACGAGCGTGAGGTCACCGCCGAATTGCCACACGGAGACGGGACATTCGTAGGCGGTCGCGAGTTTTTCGCCACGATCCACTTTCGCGAGCATGGTTTTGGCGTTGCCAGCCTGCCAGGACGGGCCATTCGTCATTTTTTCCAGTTCGGCTCGCGAGAATTGCTGCAACGGGAGGTTCACCTGAGAGAACACGCAAGTGAGCGGACCTTGCACTGGCCGCAGAGTACCGTCCAGAATTCGGCAAACCTCCCGGCCCAGCGTGGCGCCGTTTTCGCGGGCGTCCGCCATCGTGCCGCGTGGATACGGATTCGCGTCGCCGCCGCAACCGATCATGAACATCGCTTGTGCTCCCGGCTGTCGCTCTTGAACGTACGCTTGCGCGAAACCCGCGTAGTCGCCGCACAGGTTGTAATTGGTTTGGGTCAAAGTGGTGTTGTGGCAGGCGTAGCCAAACAGGACAGCGCGCAATTTGCCCTCCGTCGAATCGACCCGCAGTACCGGCACCGTCCGATCCACGAGTCCGCGCGGGTTTACTCCGAGGATCACCCCGCGCGGAGTGAATTCGCGCCGGTTCATCGCAAAATTCGCGACGCCCGAACTCCACGACAGTTGAGCCGGTTCAAGCATCGACAAAGCTTGCGTGACCACTTCCACCAGTTTGTCCTGCAAGCTGCGCGTGTAGGCGACGATGTTCCGGGCGTCCTCCGGCGTTACGCCGGACTCAGTGCGCTCTTCAAGGCTGAGCGTTGGAGCGGAGTGAGTGTGCGCGGAGTTCAGAAGGATATCGCTCCGCGCCAACTTTGTTGTCTGTTGAATCCGATCGCATACAGGTTCAGCTAGGGCGCGCGAGAGGCCGAGGAGATCGGTGGTCACCAGCACGGCGCGGTGACCTTGCCGGTCTTCCAGGGCCAGGGCTTTGGCGTAAATATCCTGTTCGATCTTTTCGAAAGGTTTTGTTCGCGAGGCGTAACCCGCCATCGGCACCGGTTGTTCCGGCGTGATTTTTAGGGTCGCGAAACCAGCTTTCCACTCCGTCTCGGCCGCGCTGGAGCAGAGGGCAACACCGAGTGAGAACAGCAATATTCCAAAGATGGTTTTCATAAGACAGGACAAATTGGACTCTCACGCTTTTTCATCCCCATCCTCAGCAAAATGGAACTTGTGGAGAAAGCGATGAAACACTGGAGCAAGAAGCAGGGCAACCGAGGTAATGAAAACCACTCCGCTAAACAGCGCATAAAAAGAAGCGAATAATTTTCCCCGCACGGTGTGTAGTTCGGTCACTGGCCCCATTCCGGTCAAAATCATCGATGCATTCAGGAGAGCGTCCAGCCAGGAAAGTCCCTCGGAAAAATGGTATCCGAAAACTCCGAGTCCGAGGGACAGACCGACAATGCCAATGGCCAGGGCCAGGCTATACAGTACGCGACGAAAGAATTCTCTTCTGGGGAGCAGAGGTGCTGTTCGATGTTCGAACATATTGGGCTTCTATCAGATCATTCACAGGCCGCAAGAACCTTTGTCACTCAGGGTAGGGTTTTACCCCATAGAGAAGGTCTGCCCGATCGCGTAACATACTAAGACGAATGAACGCAAAATCGACAGCGCGGACGCGCCCCTCTGATCTTTTGTGACATGAAACGATGGCAAGCTGGAAATTTCACGAAAGAAATGATCATCAAACACAATCGACGGGCTCTGGTTAGAACCTGGTTGCTTCAGTGAAGATGAAAGCGCGACAAAGAGAAACGGCCTTTTTGCGGCAGGTGATTCTCTACGACGACACCGCTGAACGTCGCGAATTGGAGGAAAGAATCACGCAGCTTGAGTGTCAGGCTTTCTGCGTGCGGCGCGCGATCTGGCTGATGGCGGTGACGAGCGCGCTGGCGACGGCCGGCCTCGGCTACTGCGCGATTTTTCTGGCGGACTTTCCCCAAAACATGACGTTGTTCGGCACGCGGGTCATGGTTAAGGCGTTTTTCGCGCTGGGCTTGGGATCGCTGATTTCCCTGCTGGCCTTTGGGGTGCTTTCTTTGATCTATCGCAAGCAATTGGATCAACGTCGGGAGGAATGCCGCCGGTTGGTCGCCAGGCTTTTGGAGGCTCGGCTGGGCAAACCCCGCACGTCGCCCTTGCCTGGAGTTGTCAAAGAACAGGAGATCATCGTGACTCAGCGCGAGATGCTCGTACCGGCGCCGGAAAGCGTGAAGCTGTCCAGGGCGCCGGGTAAAGGACACCGATTCTCCTGGAAGGACTGAATAGGTTGGAAGCACTAAACTGGCGGATCGCGGTTGACGCAACGGCCAGCGGTGAATCCAAAGCAAACTGAAAGTGCAATCAAAACTAACGGAAAGAAAAACATATGTTATGGACTATTGCTGTCGTACTAATAATTCTGTGGCTGCTTGGGCTTGTGAGCAGTTACACGATGGGGGGGTTAATCCACATCCTGCTTGTGATCGCTATCGTCATGATCCTCGTCAATTTTATTTCGGGGCGCAAATAATCGTGAGGCGAGAAGCTTAAGCGGAAAGGTCGGGTAGTGAATCGAATCGGTCGGCTGAGAACCCGAGAACGGATCTTGGGACGTGAATTCTTCACGGAAGCAGGCGCGGCAGAAGCGGGCGCAGCACCTTTTCCAGTCGATCGGCGATTGCCTCATAACCTTGTTCGTTGGGATGGATGGAGTCCGACATCAAGTGCGGATCGGTTAGCAGCCCCTGCAAGATGTTAGGCACGTAAAGTAATTGTTTTTCTTTCGCGAGCGCTTTAAAGCCCGTTTCATTCTTATCGAACAAGCTCGCGCTCCGGATGCCGATGAGCACCACGAAAGCTCCTGCCTGGTGTAACCGATCGATGATCGCGCCGAGATTGGCGAACATCTGCCGGGCGGACATCTGGCGCAAACCGTCGTTGCCGCCGAGACAAAGCAGTACCACTCGGGGATTCAACCGAACAATCTCCTCGACGCGATTCAACCCGTCCTGCGAAGTCTCGCCGGAGCCTCCGTGGTTTTCAATCTGCACTCCCAATCGCCGCCCAAGCACGCTCGGATAATCTTTTCCTGGATCGGCACCGTAACCAGCCGTTAAACTGTCTCCGAATGCCACCCAGGCAGTGCCTGACCGCGGTGGGAAGTTGGCATAGTCCGCCGAACGGTTGGATCGATGCCAAATAAAAAACAAGCCCGTTCCAACCGCGACAAGCAGTAACGAGAGACCAACACGTCTGGACATGTGGATTTAAAAACCGAAATGTTGAAGTAGTCGCAAACAAATCCTCGCGGCAAGTCAACTGCCCATCTTTCCGGATTCAACGGGACCATACGTTTTTATCGTAGCGCAGATTTGAAATCTGCTGGATCGCAGAATTGCATTCTGCGGCGCGTCGGCGAGGGTGAGTGCGCTCGAACTTTCGGAAGCTCTGCCGATTACAAATCGGCGATACGGCAGATTACAAATCTGCGCTACGAGGACGCGCTGTGCGCTGAATACATATACGAAACCTTTGCGCGGGCGTTCGATGGCGCGATTTAAGGTTTGCCGAATCACGGGTCCCGGTAAAATCTCTCAGATGGTATAATCGTCACGCGCGTAATTTTAGAAACAGATGCAATCAACATAATTCGATATGGTAATGAAACCCCTGATTCCGACCCTGATTTTCGGTCTTCTTGTCGCGCTCTTTGCATTCCCGCGAGTGATCGAGGCGCAAGCGCCGCCGGCGAACGACGTCGCCAAGGCGCTGCGCGAACTCTTCGATTCGGAGTGGAATTACGCGATGGAGCAAAGTCCGACCTGGGCGTCCAGTCTGGGAGATCGCCGCTGGAATGACCGCTGGGAGGACGCGAGCCTCGCGGCGATCCAAGGCCGCCACGAACATGACCTCGGGGTGCTCGTCCGGCTGAAGAAGATTAATCGCTCCCGACTTTCGCCCAAAGACCAGCTCAATTACGACCTGTTCCAGAAACAGTACGAAACCAACATCGAGGAACATCAGTATCGCTGGTATCTCGTGCCGCTCAATCAGCGCGAGGGTATTCAGACCGTCGATGAGTTGGCCGACGCGCTCCGTTTCCAAACGGTGAAAGATTACGAAGATTGGATTGCGCGTCTTCGTTCCCTTCCGGTCTACATGGACCAAACGATTGCTTTGATGCGCGAAGGGGTTCGGACGCGGATTGTGCAGCCGAAGGTTGTGATGGAGCGCATCCCCGCGCAGATCGACAAACAGTTGGTCGACACGGCGGAGGCCAGCGCGTTTTACAAACCATTCAGAACTTTCCCGAAGTCGTTCCCCGAACCGGATCGGATTAGGCTGGTCAACAGTGTCAGGGAGGCCATCGGCGCGGATGTCATTCCCGCCTTCAAGCATTTGAAACAATTTTTTGCGGATGAATATCTGCCAGCCTGTTTGGACAAAGTCGGCGCCTGGCAACTGCCATACGGGGACAAGATGTACGCCTTTTTTGCGCGAAAGTTCACCACAACCAAACTTACGCCCGCGGAGATTCACGAAATTGGACTCAAAGAGGTCGCCCGCATTCGCGCCGAGATGCAGGACATCATCGAGAAGGTTGGTTTCCAAGGAACACGCGAGCAGTTTTTCAATTCCCTGAGAACCGACCCGCAGTTCTTTTATGGTTCGCCCCAGGAACTGTTGCAGGCCTCCCGGGCGATGGCTAAGAGAATCGATCCCGAGCTCGTCAAGGTGTTCAAAACTCTGCCGCGCATCCCGTATGGCGTGGAACCGATCCCGGACAAAATCGCGCCGGACACGACGACGGCCTATTACCGGCCGCCGG
>JBDTOW010000228.1:0-6570 GCA_039933075.1 Verrucomicrobiota bacterium
GGGTTCCCACTAACGACGGAACTGATCTACGCGGGCGCTGAACCCGCTCGTTTCCTGTGTTCGCCACAGGTGGTCAACACGCTCACCGAAAAGCAGATCCTGCGGCAAACAACCCGCGCGGACGCTGTGGAGATGGAGTCCGGAGCCATTCGGGCGATCTGCAACGAATATGGAATTGCCAGCGCCACGGTGCGGGTGATTTCAGATGCCGCACACGAAAACATGCCGCTGGACTTCAACCGGATGATGAACGCCAATATGCAAATCAATTACCTCAAGTTGATCGGCGCTCTGGTCAGGGTTCCGACCAGGATAGGGCCACTCATCCAGTTTCAAAGGCAGACTCGGGCAGCCGCGAGGCAACTGGCTGACGTGCTCCTCAAAGCGGTCGCCTAGCCTGGACGACCGCTTCGGGCACCGTCAGCCTTGGTTTCATTTTCTCACTCCAGGTAATCAACGCTGCGCCGGCCATGATCAAAATAACCCCGCCCCATCGCACGACGGAAATCTCTTCATGCAACAGAAATTTTGCCGCCAGCGTGGTAAGGACGAACCCGATCGCAGTCAGCGGCCAGATGAAGCTGAGGTCCGCCTGGGACATCAGATAAAGCAGCGTCCCGAAAAAAACTGCCTCCAGAAAGACTCCCAGCAGGATATTCGCGTTGGTCGCGCCCGACTTGACGATTTGCAGTATCTCAACGACGCCGCGAGTTTTAAGGCCGCCGATTTGCTTCAATCCCTTGCTCAAAACTATCACCCCTGCGGCTTCAAAGAGCAGTCCCGCCAAAAGAATAATCAGCAGTTTGGTCAAGCTACAAATCCTGGTATCGAATGAGCCGAATGCCGCAATCCTCGGCGAGCCTCTTGACCCGCGGACTGACCAGCGCGTCGAACTCGTCCTTAAATTCATCGAGCGAAGGATGGGAGTAAAGCTCCGAATCGCCAGCGGGCAGCCGCGGTAAAAGCTTCATCAAATAGGACTCGGTCACACGACCGCTTTGCAAGAGGCCAAAAACGGCAGTTGTGTGGCGCACGCGTTGAACCTTCAAACTCGGACGCACATGACGGGCCAGCAAAGAATAGATAATCGCATGGCTCAGGCGGTAGCACCAATTGCCCGAGGCGAGGCGGGCGTTCAGCCAGAACCGGTCGCGCGTCAGCCGGAAATGTTTAACTCCCCACTCGCGCCCGTGATGGCGCAGAATACTGAAAACGGTCGGATGCAGGTGCAGGTGCAGATGGCCGTTGACGTGATCCAATCGCAAACCGGTCTGCTGAAACTTCTGAAATTGGGCCGCCATCTCCCGGCGCAGGAAAGGTCGCAGCCGGCCATGGAAAAAATAGCGGATGCCAGCTCTCACGGGATGGTCGCTGAATTTGCCCGAGTCGTCGACCAGACCGGGGATATCATTGGGCCGTAACGTCGACATTCCACAGACCAATGTCAGATGCAGTCCCACCCCGAGCCGGGGATTCTGGCGGGCCAAGACCACTGCTTCGTTAAACTCGGGTTCATTCACCATCAGGCTGGCGCTGGTAAGAATACCCTCCTGATGGGCGCGAATCACTGCCTGGTTGATCGAGTTCGAGCGCCCGAAATCGTCGGCATTGACAATCAATCGCCGGCCAGGCTCAGGGTGCTCCATAGTTCGGCACGCCCGCCCCGGACCAGCGGCGGTACCACGTGCGCAGGATCAAGAGCAACTTCTGAGCTTTGCTCAGCCGGGTGGGCGTCGGGCCGAAAACATTGAACTGCTGCCGATCGAGCTTGCGGAGCAGACGCCAGTAAACGGACCCCATCAACTCGGCGGTCGCCATGGCGCGGCGATCCACTTTGGGCAGCGATTCGCGCGCGAGGAGATAAAAACTCTCTGCTCGCCGGGCCACGCTCGCGGCCAACGCTTTGAAACTGTTCGAGTATTCGAATCGGAGGATCTCCTCCTGGCTCACCGAAAAGCGCGCCAGTTCCGAAAGTGGCAGATAGATCCGGCCACGCTCGGCATCGGTCCGGACGTCCCTGAGAATATTGGTCAACTGGAGCGCTTTGCCCAGATGAGTCGCATAGTCGCGGCACTGGGGATCCCGATATCCGAAGATTTCAATGCTGAGCAATCCGACGACTGACGCCACGCGGTAACAATAGAGTTCCAGTTCCTCGTAACTTTCGTACCGTTTGATGTCCAGGTCCATTTCGACGCCGCGAATCAATTCGTCGAAAAGCTCAAAAGGCAACCGGTAAGCCTTAATGATGGGCTGCAGCTCCTGGTTAATCACAAACTGCGGAGCGCGGTGTTCACAAGCCGCCAGGACGTCCGCGCGCCACGCGGCCAGCCGCCTCCGCCTCTCTTCCAACGGAGTCGTTTCTTCGTCAGCAACATCGTCAACTTCGCGGCAAAAGGCATACAAAGCCGACATCGCCTCGCGCTTCTCCCGCGGCAGCAGCACAAAGGCGAGCGCCAGATTCGACGCGCTTTTGCGGGTAATCGACTCGCTGGCTTGCATGCGTTAAGGCGGCGGATTGGCAGACTCTTCCTCGCGCTGTGGGGGTAGGCCGCCGGTTTCGGCCAGGGTGGGATTTCGTCCGCGATGTTCGCGCCGCTGCTTGCGGAACTTTCGGCGCCGCCTGCCTCCTGGTTCGGACTCTTCCTCGGATGATTCGTCCTGCTCCTGTTCCACCGGCACCAACTTGTGCGGCTTGGACGAGCTTGAGCGGGTACGGCGACGGCGTTGTTTGCGGATATACCTGGCCCAGACAATCAATATTAACGTCAATGCTACCAGTGCTCCGAGGATAAGCAAAATATCGGTGAGAACCAGGCGAGACGCCCCACCAAAAGTTCCCGACGGGATCTGCAAATTCTTAAAATTGTCCATAATGGCAGATTCGAAGTCTTAAATGCGGGAAATCTCCTTGCCCGGCTGGACAGCGGGATCTTCCTCCATCAACGCATCCGTGCTGATGTTCAAACGGTTCATCCGATAGCGCAGCGCGTGCCGGCTGATCTTCAATTGTTCGGCGGTCTTCGTCAGGCTAAAATGATGGCGTTCCAAAGTCGAGGCGATGAGTTCGTGTTCGAAGTGGCTCATGGCTTCGTCGAGCGACTGCGCCGAAGGCAGGTTCGCAACCGGTTGTTTGTTCAGCCGCGCTTCCACATGAAAATCCGGCAGGCTTTCCGGCTGAATTTGAACTTTCGTCTCCAAAATGACCGCACGCTCCACCGCGTTGCGGAGCTCCCGCACGTTGCCAGGCCAATGATGAGACAGGAGCTTATTTCGCGCCCCGACGGAAAAGGTCCTCCCGGGCTTGTTGAGGGTTAAACAAAAGTTTCTCAGGAAATGATCCGCCAGCAGCACGATGTCGCTGCCCCGCTCGCGCAACGGAGACGGCCGAAATTGCACAACGTTAAGCCGATGGAACAAATCCTCCCGAAATTGATTCTGCCGGATCGCTTCGACAATATCCCGGTTCGTCGCCGCGATCAGGCGGACGTTTACCTTGAGCTCCTGGTTTCCGCCGACCCGAGTGAAGGAGCCATCTTCCAGAAAGCGAAGCAGCTTGGCTTGCAGCGGCCGGCTCATGTCGCCGATCTCGTCGAGAAAAACCGTTCCGCCATCCGCTTCCTCAACGCGTCCCGGCTTTTGCTTCACGGCGCCGGTGAACGCGCCCTTTTCATGGCCGAACAATTCGCTTTCCAGCAGGTTTTCCGGGATCGCCGCGCAGTTGAGGCGGATGTAATTCGCCTGGCGGCGCTGGCTCAAGCTGTGGAGGGCGCCGGCGATCAATTCCTTTCCCGTGCCGCTTTCGCCCAGAATCAGTGCCGTCGCGTTGGTTGGACCGACGGTTTGCACCAGTTGCCGCAGCTCCACCATTCGCGATGATTCGCCGATGATGTGTTCCAGTTTATAAACTTCGCCCGCGCGCGCGCGTAACACGGCGTTTTCCTGCAGCAGACGGAAGCGTTCGGCACAGCGCGCCACGGCATGGAGCAATTCCTCCGGCGCAAACGGTTTGGCCAGATAGTCCAGCGCCCCGGCTTTGATCGCTCCCACCGCCAATTTTGGCGTGGCATACGCTGTGATCATCAAAATGGGCAAATCCGGCCAGCGGCCTTTTACCTTGGCGAGGAAGTCATATCCGTTCATCCCGCTTAGCCGGGCGTCGGTAATGACCATGAAAAATTCCTCCTGTTCGAGCATCCTGAGCGCCTCTTCGGCCGATTCCGCGGGGCGCATCTCATAACCTTCCGCCGTCATGATGGCTTCCAGCGACAGACGCATATTACGCTCGTCATCGACTACGAGCAGTGGCGGCAAGGGGATGCTCATTTGCGTAACTTCATTAATGTTCGTCCGGGGAATACTAAGACAAATCGAGTTCCTTTTCCAAGCTCAGATTCGACCCGCACGGTTCCCCCATAGGTTTCAACGTTATGTTTGACGATCGCCAACCCGAGCCCCGTCCCTCGCTCCCTGGTGGTGAAGTACGCTTCGAATATTTTCTCGCACAATTCCGGGGAGATGCCAGGGCCGTTATCGGCGATGGCGATCATCACCGAGTAATCTTTCACATAATGAGCGCTGACTTCGATGATGCCGTGGCCGTTCAGAACTTCGCGGGCGTTCTGGAGGAGGTTCCCGAAAATTTCGGCAAGATGATTGCGTTGGATCAACAATGGTGGCAGCGCCGTGCCGTAATCGCGGCGCACCTCGATTTGATACTTGGCCGCCGCAGGCAACACCCGAGTGATTGCGCTTTCGAGTTCCTCGATCACGTCAAGTTTTTCCACACGGCCTTCAGCCAACTGGGCGTAGCCAATCAACTCCGTGATAATTCGATCCGAGCGCGCGACCTCTTCACGGATGATTTGAATTTGCTGCGTAATGGTTCCTTTTCCTTCCTTGACCGTTCGTTGCAACGTAAACGCGGCGTTATTGATGATTCCAAGGGGGTTCTTGATTTGATGGGCAATCTCCGCCGCCAGACGGCCCGCCGAGCGCAACTGTTCCTGGCGAAGCGCAAATTCGCCAGCCTCCTCTTCCGCGCGACGCTGTTTGTCGAAGAGGACCTGTACGCCGTAACCGCAGGCGGTCATCAGCAACAACAGAACGATCCGCATGAGAAGATATTGGGTATCCGGCTCGTTCTCCGGCTCGCCGGCAGGTACGCGGCGCAGGCGGTCGATGCTGCTGCCAGGTCTAGTTTTTGGCTTCGTCTGGGCCGTGGGGGCGGAAGCATCCAGGTTTGTCCGAGTCAACCCGCTCTCCGCGAGCGGGCGCGGGTGGACCTTTAGCAACGCTCGCACATGCTTGACCAGGTTCGTAGAACCCGCCGCCTGGTCCACGGCAAGGGTGGTCAGCTCCAACTCAGTAATCGCCCGGCTCATAACGGTGGCGGATAGATAACAGCAGATGATCAAAAGATTCAGGGTCAACTGAAACGACGCCACCGGGAAGCTGAAGGCATTTCGGATGATCAATGCGAGGAAGACCCAGTACGCGATACTTTCGAGGCCTCCCGTGACAAGCGTTACCGCGCCGAGAAACAACCCGTCAATCAGGTTGGTCGTGAACACCACCCATTGCACCAGCGAGAGCGGCAGGCGATGCATGAAAAACAGGACGAAAGCCACGCCGATATTGATGACCAGATATCCCAGAAAGAATTGATGGACTGTTTTCAGGGTCAAATCGCCAACTTCGCTCAGACCTTCAAACCACGTGGATAAGAACAGGTAATAATACAGCAGCAGCCAGACAACGAGCTTGACCGGCAGGCCGATGTCTCGCTCCATGAAGCGCAGCCGGCTGGCCTGGTAAGCGGTGTCCGTCGCCGGAGTCGGCAGCAAGGCCGAAAGCCTTTTGAATTTTTGCCAGCGGTTTGAGTTCATGGAACCGCTCGGGAGTGGAATGTCAGCCGGCCGGCACTAGCCGAGTATGGCCAACGCGCGCATCGCAATTTTTTCAACATTCCAAAGTCGGCCCAAACCTTCATAACCGCAAGAAAGCAGTCCTTCCTCCGGGCCAATGAACTCGGCGCCGCGGATCTTGAGGATCTCCGCATTTTTTTGCGTCGCCGGATGCAACCACATCTTGCCGTTCATGGCCGGCGCAATCAGAACCTTGGCGTTCGAGTTCAAAGCCAGCGCGATGCAGGTTAATGCATCATCAGCGAGCCCGTTGGCCAGCTTGGCAAGGTTGTTCGCGGTGGCGGGAGCCAGAAGCAGAAGGTCTGCTTCGTCCGCCAGCCGGATGTGCGTGGGCTTCCAGCCTTCCTCTTGATCGTATAAGTCAGTGACGACGGGGTGCCGTGACAGCGTCTGAAACGGCAAGGGCGTGACAAATCGGAGCGCGTCCGCCGTCATCACCACGTGAACCGAACAATCCTGCCTGGTAAGCTGACTGGCCAGCTCGACCGCTTTGTAGGCGGCAATCGAACCCGTGACGCCCAGAACAATGTTTCGAGTTTTGTTCATAACAATTTCGCTTCAGTCCGCCTTTCCATTCCGTCAAGCACCTTGATGTTATCGCTGGTCTCGGAGGGTCAATGCCGCGGGACTCCGGCGCGGTCGG
>JBDTOW010000229.1:0-6559 GCA_039933075.1 Verrucomicrobiota bacterium
TCCCTGGATTGATTTGAGGGCGATACCCCCGGCTGCCACTAGGAGCATCGTGGCGACAATTGCCGCGGCGATCGGCTCGGCTTTGCCGTGTCCATAAGGATGATCCTCGTCCGCCGGCGCCGCCGCCACAACCAGACCGCGCCAAACGATGATGGAACTGAATATATCGGCCATGGACTCGACTGCATCCGCGACCAAGGCGTGGGAATGGCCGGCCATACCCGCTATCAGTTTGCCTACGGCCAGAAATGCGTTGACCGTAAGGCCCAGGAAAGTGGCCCGCAAACCACGTTGGAGACGGTTCAAACGCATGGCGAAGTTAATCATGAGATTGTGGCAAAGCGAAAGCGCAGAAATTGCTCGCGGCGTCGGCGACAACCCTGACACGCAGCCGATTGGCGCGAACCACGACGTCGGCTGCTAAATCATATGACAAAACATGCCGTCTCGGAGTTTCGGTTCAAACCAGGTGCTCTTCGGCGGCATGATGCCGCCGGCGTCAGCGATGGCCATCAGGTCCTCGACGCTTGTGGGAAACATTGAAATGGCGCAGCCATATTCTCCATTGCTCACCAACTTTTCCAACTCTGCTGTTCCTCGAATACCGCCGACGAAGTGGATGCGTTGATCGGTACGCGGATCATCGATTCCAAAGAGTGGCGCAAGCACATACTTTTGCAGCAGCGTGACGTCGAGCTTTTCTATCGGATCGTTCGTCGAGACGAATCGCGAACGGAAATTGAGCGTGTACCATTGGCCGCCCAGATAGAAACCGATCTCGTGCTTGCGCGCCGGCTTTGCCACTCCAGATAGTTTGACGATGAAGATGCCGTCAAGTTTTTCCAACACCTCCGCCGGTGTCAAGCCGTTCAGATCATTCAGGACCCGATTGTAGGGAAGAATCTGAATCTGATCGTGGGGAAAAATCACGGCGAGAAAATCTCCGCAATTCCCTTCGCCGCGGCGGCTCTGGTAAATTCGCGCCGCAGCGGCGCTGCGGTGGTGACCATCGGCAATGTAGAGGAATGGAATGCGAGCGAACTCAGCATCGATCCATCGAATGTCACCTGGATCGTCTACCACCCATGAAGTGTGGCGCACGCCGTCCTGTGCCGTGAAGTCGATCGCCGGTGGCCTTAGGGTCTGTTCGGCGATCCAAGCATCGATTGCATCGATTGCGCGGTAGGTCAGGAATACCGGACCGGTTTGTGAATTCAGTGCTTCGATGTGGCGCACCCGATCGTCTTCTTTTTCTGGCCGCGTCAATTCGTGTTTCTTAATTGTATTTCGTAAATAATCCTCACAACTGGCGACGGCGACCAGTCCGACCTGGCTGTGGCCGCCCATCACCTGTCGGTAAAGATAGAAGCAAGGCTGTTTGTCTTGCTTCAGCGCACCCTGAGTAATCAATTTTGCAAAATTCTCGTTTCCTTTGGCGTAAACCGTCGAGTCGTAACTATCGGTCACGGGTGGCAGATCAATCTCCGGCTTGCTTACGTGCAGGAAACTGAGCGGATTTTCCGCCGCAATCTGGCGCGCTTCCGCGGAGGACATGACATCGTAAGGCAGCTCGCAGATCTGGGCAGCCAGGTCGGGTTGGGGGCGCAAAGCCAGAAATGGTTTTATCATCGCCATAAAAATGGTCCGGGGAACATACGGAGCGGAAATTGTTAGCGCACGCCAAAACTGATTCGGCCGAGGCGCCGAAGTTGTTCAAGTCATCAAAGGTCTCCCGACAACGCCCGTGCCGGAGGATGGATTCAAGAATCGTACAAACTGTAACAGCCGGCGTAAGCAGGCTAACTTTTTGATTTTAAGATCAGAGAGACCTGCCAATGAACGGGGCGGAGACGGCTCGTCTCCGGCTGGCGTCATGCCGTCGGCGGTTTAAATGGGGACGAGCCGTCCCCGCCCCGTTCATTGGCTTCATGCAGCCCGTTTTTGGGGATCTCAATCTCCTTCTGTCGGCTGCTACGATTTCTTGAACTCGCCATCTCGGCGTTGAGGGTTCAGATTTTTAGGTTTGATCGTTAACGTTCGGGGCGGTACAAATCGAGCGATCTTTGCTTCGCTCCGAACGGCTTGTCCGCTCAACGGTTTGCGGAGAGGATCGCAAAAAAATCATGTTCGGCGAGATTAAGAATCATTCTGGAGAAAAACTGGATTACACTTTCCACGCTGGAGAAAAGAAATCCATCAACATTGTCGTCCTCGGCCACGGAGTAACCGGCAACAAGGATCGCCCTTTCATTGTGGCTTTGGCGGAGGGGTTGGCTGCCGCCGGGATTCCGGCGTTGCGAGTCTCATTCTCCGGCAGCGACGCCTCCGGCGGGAATTTCACTGAATCCAACATCTCCAAGGAGGTGGACGATTTGGGTTGTGTGATTGATGCTCTGGCCGGTTTTTCGGTCGGTTACGTCGGTCACAGCATGGGCGGCGCGGTAGGGGTGTTGCGTGCGAGCCAGGATCAACGAATCAGGCTCCTGGTTTCCCTGGCCGGTATGGTTCACACCAAGGCGTTCGCCCAACGCGAATTTGGCAGCGTTACACCGGGCGAAGGATTCATGTGGGATGATCCGAACTGCCCCTTGTCCCAAACCTTCATGGACGATTTGGCGAAGATAAACACGGTGGTCACCCTCGCCTCGCAGATTAAAGTCCCTTGGCTGCTGATTCACGGGACGGAAGACGATGTCGTGCCGGTCCAGGATTCGCGGGACATCCTCGCCCGGGCCAGCGAACCGAAGCAACTTGTGGAGATCAAAGGAGCCGGTCACGTCTTCGCCGGCGCGTTCACCACGATGATGGTCGAGCACGTTGTGAATTGGTTCAAAGGCCAAGATTGAACTGATCGGCGACCTCGCCGGACGATCGCCGCGCTGCTCGTGAATAATGTTCGCTCTTTCTTGCACGAGGCGGCGGTCGCGTGCGCGCCATGAATTTATCAGTGCGGTTCCGCGGATTTTCTGCATTATGCGAATCGTCGCGGTCGGTCCACGGGTCCACCCTGCTCGCCGCGCGGCATGAAGCTGACCGATTACCACGCCAAATATTTTGCGTATGAGCTGACCAAGCGCTGCCCGTCCGACAGCGTAGAAAAACTCGCTAGCGCCGTTGCCGGTGCGCAGGTGGATTTGAACCCGCATCAGGTGGACGCCGCCCTGTTCGCTTTCAACTCGCCGCTCTCAAAGGGTGCGCTGCTTGCGGACGAAGTCGGCCTCGGCAAGACGATTGAAGCCGGCCTCGTGCTTTCGCAGAAATGGGCGGAGCGGAAGCGGCGCATTCTCGTCATCACGCCCGCCAATCTCCGCAAGCAATGGCATCAGGAGTTGACTGAGAAGTTTTTCCTTCCCTGCCAGATTCTCGAAACCAAGGCTTACAATGCGGCGGTCAAAGTCGGGAATTTCCGCCCGCTTGAAACGAAAGATACCATTGTGATCTGCTCCTACCAGTTTGCCCGCAACAAAGCCGCCGATGTAACCAACACCGCCTGGGATCTTGTCGTCATGGACGAAGCCCATCGGCTCCGGAACGTTTACAAACCATCCAACGTCATCGCCAATGCGCTTAAGCTGGCACTGGCCAACAAACGCAAGCTCCTGCTCACCGCCACGCCGCTGCAAAACTCGCTGCTCGAACTCTTCGGCCTTGTCAGCTTTATTGACGAGCACACCTTCGGCGATCTGAAAAGTTTTCGTGAACAGTTTGCCAATCTCACGCAGGACCAGGTTTTCCAAACGCTCAAGGCGCGGCTCAAACCCATTTGCCACCGCACGCTCCGCCGGCAGGTCACTTCCTACGTTTCCTTCACCAAGCGCCTGCCGTTGCTCGAAGAATTCACGCCGGAGGAAGGTGAAGACCGCCTTTACGCGCTCGTCTCCGATTACCTGCGCCGCGATAATCTCCAGGCGCTCCCCGCCGGCCAACGCTCGCTGATGACACTTGTGCTCCGAAAGCTGCTGGCGTCTTCCACCTTCGCGATTGCCGGCGCGCTCGAATCCATCTCCAATCGTCTGCGGGCCAAACTGCTGAAAAAAGAACCAGCCGAATCGTTGGAGGAAGAACTCGATAAAGATTACGAGGCCCTCGACGAAACTGCTGAGGAATGGGCCGAGGACGCGCCTTCCGAACCGCTATCCGATGCCGACCGCGCCGCGATTGAAGCCGAGGTAGCCGACCTCGACGCCTTTGCCAAACTTGCAGTTTCCATCACTCACAACGGTAAGGGCAAGGCGCTTGTCAAGGCGTTGGCGATTGCCTTTGCCAAGGCCGCCGAACTCGGCGCGGCGGAAAAAGCCATCATCTTCACCGAGTCGCGGAAAACACAGGATTACCTGCTTCGCACCCTGGCCGACAGCCCGTTCAAAGACGGAATCGTTCTGTTCAATGGCTCCAACACGGATGAACGCTCAAAGGCGATTTATGCGGCCTGGCTCGATAAGCACGCCGGCACGGATCGCGTCACCGGCTCCAAGTCGGCCGACATGCGTTCCGCCCTCGTGGACTACTTCCGTGGAGATGGTCGCATCATGATCGCCACGGAGGCGGGCGCGGAGGGCATCAATCTCCAATTCTGCTCGCTCGTGGTAAATTACGACCTGCCTTGGAACCCACAGCGCATCGAACAGCGAATTGGACGCTGCCATCGTTACGGGCAAAAGCATGATGTGGTCGTGGTGAACTTCCTCAATCGAAGCAACGCTGCCGACCAGCGAGTCTATCAACTGTTGTCTGAGAAGTTCAAACTATTCGAAGGCGTTTTTGGAGCCAGCGACGAGGTGCTTGGCGCGATTGAAAGTGGCGTCGATTTCGAAAAGCGGATCAACAACATCTACCAGCGTTGCCGCAAGCACGAGGAAATCAAGGTCGCCTTCGATCAGCTTCAACTTGAATTGAGTTTGGAAATCAACGAGGCGATGACGCAGACCCGGCGCAAGCTTCTTGAAAACTTCGACGACGAAGTGCACGAAAAACTCAAGGTCAGTGACGAAATCTCAAAAAAGTTTCTGGATCGTTACGAGCGTCTGCTCATTCAACTGTCGCGTCACGAACTCGGTAGTCACGCCGAGTTCCGCGATGACTCCGCCTTCATTCTGAAATCACTTCCGGAATCCAGCCGCGCCCATTCTCGTTCATCCGCGGTTGAGATTCCATTCGGCCTCTACGAACTCCCGCGCCGCTCCGGCGAGGCGCACCTCTACCGCCTTCACCATCCGCTCGCCGAGGCCATCCTTGCGCAGGCCAAGGCCCGTGAGTTGACTCTACAGGAGCTTCGCTTCGACTACGCCGGCCACGACGGCATCATCAGTGTTCTTGAAGCCTTCGTCGGCCAGTCTGGCTGGCTCACGCTCTCCAGCTTCACCGTCGAATCACTCGACCAGACGGAGGACTATTTGATTTTTGGCGCGGTTGCCGACGACGGAACACCGCTCGACGAGGAATGCGCCGCGCGCCTGTTCACCTTGCCTGGCCGCGTGACCGGCCCGTGTCTCAGCATCGCACCGTCAACGATTGAGGCTGCCACCAAGGGCCGTCAGGCCGCCATCCAACACACCATCTCCGAACGCAACGCCCGGTTCTTCGAGGCCGAGGCCGAGAAGCTCGAGGGCTGGGCCGACGACCTGAAGCTGGGCCTCGAGCGCGAGATCAAGGAGATTGACCGCCAGATCAAGGAAGCCCGCCGCGCCGCCACCGCCGCGCACACCCTGGAGGAAAAACTCGCGGGACAGAAACAGATCAAGGCCCTCGAATCGCAACGCAATGAAAAGCGCCGCTCGCTCTTCGAGGCGCAGGACAAGGTGGATCAACAACGGGAAACCCTGATCGCGACAATTGAGGGCAAACTGACGCTAAAACAGGAATCTCGAAAGCTTTTTGAGATTCGCTGGCATTTACAATGACTCCGCCAGCCAACATTATTCCCGCAACTATATGATAACCGAGTTGCGCATCGAAAACTTTAAGAGCTTCGGCGCTGACATGAAGCCGCTGCACTTGCAGCCTCTCAATTTTATTGTCGGCGCCAATGCATCAGGCAAAACCAACCTTTTGTCGGCTTTGCGTTTTCTGAAAATTGCTCTGCTCCAGAATGTCGAGCTTGCCGTCGGTGAATTCGAAGGTCCCAGCGAAGTTCGCAATAAGATTCAGCGTGAGCGGAAGGATTCAAAGCCAGTGCGTCTTCGCCTCAAAGTAGACGGAACCAAACTCGGCAATCTGCGGTTCAAAAACGGCCCAGCCCGGCACGCCAAGTCTTTCAATTACCAGGTCGAGATTGATGTTCGATCAAACGATGAGGAGCCGGTGGTGCTGCGTGAAGTACTCATCGCCGAATTTGTGGATGAAGCGGGACAGTTGCTTCACTACAAGATGAGTCGCAATAGAACCCACGTCACTATTGAGGATGCCGTAATCGGCCTGCATCCCCCGCAGCCGATTCTGATTTCGCGGCAGGATGTTGCCCGTCTTGCTGCTGGCACGGGCTTCTTCAGCCCGCCGTTGACGCTCTTTCGCAACTTCGTTGAGGGCTGGTCTTTCTTTAACATCAGCCCTTCGGTTGCCC
>JBDTOW010000230.1:0-6544 GCA_039933075.1 Verrucomicrobiota bacterium
GTCCTCTTTTTCATCGGCGTTTGTTTTTGCTATTTTTTTCTCCTTCCAATGGTGCTGCGGCTTTCGGTGAAATACTCGGAGTGGCTTGGATTTTCGGCTAATCAATGGCGCGCGGAGGAATACATCGGATTCGTCTGCAAATTCATGCTTGGGATGGGGCTGGGTTTCGAACAGCCGCTGATCATCCTGATGCTGGTCAAGATCGGAATCCTGAATGCGACGCAGCTCAAAAAATTCCGGCCTTATATGGTAGTCATTAATCTCGTTTTGGGTGCGGTCCTGACGACGCCGGAGATTCTCACCCAGATTACCATGTTCGTCCCGCTCCAATTGCTCTACGAGATCAGCATCCTGATCGCTTCGTATTGGGAGCGTCAGGACAAAAGGCGCGAAGCCCGGATGGACCAATCGTAATTGCGCACTATCGCCAGAACCATGTGATCAGCGGAGCGACAGCCAAGCTTGGCAGGTAATCAGCCAATTCGATCTTTTTCAATTCCAGAATGATCAGGGCGATGCAAAACACCAGCATTCCGCCGGTGCCATTGATGGAATCGAGCACGGCCGGATCCCGCAGATAAGGCTCGAGGAGATGGGCGAGTAAAGTGATGCTTCCTTGATAGGCCACAACCGGGATCACCGAGAGCAGAATGCCCCAGCCGAAGACCTTCGCGAAAGCCACGCTGGCCAACCCATCCATCAGTGCTTTCAAGGCCAGGGTCCGGGAGTTTCCCAGCAGTCCGTCCTGCACGGATCCAAGGATGGCCATCGGGCCCACGCAAAAGAGCAGCGTGCAAGTGATGAATCCTTCGCTCACGCGATTCGCGCTGCCGGGTGTGGCGTTGGAGAATTTTTCCTTGGCGATTTGGCCAAGACGGTTCAGCGATTTTTGCAAATGCAATGTTTGACCGGCGATCCTGCCCAGAATCATTGCGAGAATTACGATGACCAATTGCTTGATACAATGAGGAAAACTTCCGTTTAAACTCTCCCAGGTCATGCTCAGACCGGCGTAAACGACCAGTACGCCCAGGATAACTTTGAGTAAACCCTGATTGGCGGCCGTCATCTGCTTCGTCGTCGTCAAGCCCACCACCCCGCCGATTAAAATGGCTGTCGCGTTCAGGATCGTTCCGATCATTCGAGCGCAATCAACCACAACGCAAGAAAAGTTCAAAGTCCAAAAATCTTGCGTGCGTCGTTGCGGACCATTTTTTTATTGCCAATACACTGTTTTCACGGTTTTATGCTTACACCTCGTTCGAGCTGGACTGTCTTCGGGCTGGGCGTTCAGACGGGCAGGAATTGATTACCAAGGAAATAATTGTTCACTCAGCCGTGTTGTGTTAACCTATCAACCCGCCTTCAGGATCAACCGGTCAACCCCTTGCGCTATGGAGGTTGAAGCTTGCGCGTTTCGATTCTTGCCTTAAGAACTGAATACATTAACAGGGATAGTGTCGATTTGATTTGTCATAACCACCTTGGTGCTTTGAATCACTTGGTTCGATAAAAGTCGTATGAAAACTTGGTCCTCTTTTCTTTTCAAGCGTCTTGAATACTTCCGCGGCGTCTTGCTGACGCTAGTCTGGTTTTACGTGGGAACTGGTTGCGTACTTGCGGCGGGCGTCGCCGGAATCAGCGACTCAGTGCTAATCCAGATTCAAACCTTGCAGGGTGAGAAGGCCTCGCGCAGTCCGGTGGAGCAGAAGATGGATTCGCAACTTGTATTCGCGGTCAAAAAAGGACGGGACCGAGCCCTCGCCAACGCCGTGCCGAATCTCCAACCGGTGGTGAGATACGAGCCGGATGGCCGCGTTTTGGTCGATATCGATGCGGCGGTGACTATTACATTGCTCAAGCAGATTGAGCAGCGGGGCGGCACGGTTATCAACAGCTTCGCTGGATTTAGGTCGATCCGCGCTCTCTTGCCGCTGGATCAGATCCAGGTTGTTTCGGCGTCTCCAGATGTCAAATTCGTTCGACCGGCGGTGCAAGCATATACGAATACAGGCACCGTGAATTCTGAGGGAGACAATACACACGGCGCCGCCACGGCTCGGAGTTCGTTCAGCGTCGACGGTACAGGCGTGAAAGTTGGTGTGTTGTCCGACAGCGTCGATTTTCTGTCCAGCTCACAGGCGAACGGTAACTTAGGCCCCGTGACCGTTTTGTCGGGCCAAAGCGGTGTTCCGGGCAGTGGCGAAGGAACGGCCATGCTCGAGATTATTCACGACCTGGCGCCCGGCGCTCAGCTATTCTACGCGACCGCATTCAACGGTGTCGCCAGCTTCGCGCAGAATATTCTCGATCTGCGCGCAGCCGGATGTGACATCATCGTTGATGACGTCGGTTACTTCAACGAATCGCCTTTTCAGGATGGTCCAATCTCCCAGGCCGTCAATACCGTCACGGCCGGCGGGGCGCTCTACTTCTCCGCCGCGGCGAATTCCGGGAACAAAAATGACAATACGTCCGGAACCTGGGAAGGAGATTTCGTGGATGCTGGTGCAGCGCCCGCGCCTGTCAATGGGAGAAACGGACGGATACACAGTTTTGGAGCTTCCACACAGAATACAATCAATCAAGCCGGGTTCGGAGTTGTTCTCTTCTGGTCGGATCCGCTGGGTGGTTCTGCCAACGACTATGACCTTTACATCGTGGACTCCGCCGGGACCGCGTTGGTAGCGTTCTCATCCAATGTGCAGAATGGGAATCAGGATCCTTACGAACAAGTCGGCCAGCCGAGGGCGGGGCAAAAGGTCGTCATTGTCAAGGCGACGGGCACCGCCCGCTACCTGCACGTGGACACACTCCGGGGTAATTTCAGCATCAATACTGCCGGTAACACCAAAGGCCACTCCGCAGCCGTGAGTGCTTTCAGCGTCGCGGCGGTGAATGCCTCGACATCTTACCCAAACCCTTTCGTGGGTGGCGCGCAAAACCCAATCGAGACGTTTAGTTCCGATGGACCTCGCCGCGTCTTTTACCAGGCCGATGGCACGGCGATTACGCCCGGTAATTTTTCGTCCACGGGCGGCACCGTGCGTCAGAAACCGGACATCGCCGCGGCGGACGGGGTGTCGACCTCCGTGCCCGGTTTTGGATCGTTTTTTGGCACATCAGCAGCGGCGCCGCACGCCGCGGCAGTCTCCGCGTTGCTGCTGTCTTATAATTCGGCGTTGACGACGGCTCAGGTGCGTTCATTGCTAACGAGTACTGCTCTCGATATCGAGGCGCCCAATGTGGATCGGGATTCTGGCGCGGGCATTGTCATGGCCTCGCGGGCCATTCAAGCTGCTCCCACGCCGTCACCGAACCTCGTCTTCCAGTCATCAGCAATCAGCGGCGGCAATGGAAACAACCATGTTGATCCCAACGAGTGCAATCAACTTCTGGTTACGATTCGTAACGCGATCGGATCGTCAGGAGGCTCAGCAACCGGCGTGTCAGCCATTCTCTCGACCACGACCCCGGGCGTCACGATCGCCCAACCGTCCTCCGCCTATCCGGACGTTCCGGCTGGCGGGACCGCGGCAAGTGTCACGCCGTTTCAGATCAGTACCGCCGCGGGTTCAGCCTGTGGAACCGTTGTCGATCTGGTTTTGAGCGTTACCACGGCGAATGCGGGGAACTTCACGATTCCGTTCCAATTGAGTTCTGGAACCGCCGGCAGTCCAATTCTGTTCAATTCCGCCGATGTGCCCAAAGCAATTCCCGACGTGTCGACGGTGGATTCATTGGTGACCGTGACTGGCGTTACGGCGGCGGTCGCCCGGGTAACGGTGACGCTTTACCTGGCGCATACCTATGATTCAGATTTAAGCATTTCTCTGGTCGGCCCTGACAACACCAGTGTTCTCCTGTCGTCCGGGATCGGTGCCAGCGGAGATAACTACGGAGCCAGTTGCAGCGCGCGCACGATCTTCGATGATTTGGCAGCGACGCCAATCGGTGCGGGCTCGGCACCCTTTGCCGGAACCTTCCGACCGCAGCAGACGCTGGCACTATTCAACGGCAAGATCGGGAACGCGGTGAATGGGACCTGGCGGCTGCGAGTTAGTGACACCGCGGCAGTGGATGTTGGCACAATCCAGTGCTGGTCGATCAACATCTCTCCGCTGACCTGTACCGACGGAGGAGGCCCATGCGGCCAGCCCAAGCGCGCTCTGACGGTGAGTTCTTCCAATCCAAACAGTGGCGTCTCAATCGCGGTCAGTCCCAACGACGACAACGGCCAGGGCAACGGCGTCTCGCAGTTTACCCGGACCTATGACATCAATGCCGTGATCAACTTGACTGCTCCAGCCACTGCCGGCGGAAACAATTTCCAGAAATGGCAGCAGGACGGCGTGGATGGGGCGACAACCCTTGCCAACTCGGTGACGATGGACGCGAATCACACGATGACGGCCGTCTATATTCCGCCCACCGGATCTGGTTTGGTTGGTTACTGGAAACTGGATGATGCGTTTGGGACTACAGCCACGGATTCATCCGGCAGTGGCAACCCGGGGACACTAAATAATGGACCACTGTGGACCAGCGGCAAAACTGGATCTGCCTTGAGTTTTGATGGCGTGGACGACTATGTGAATGTCAACAACACCAGCTCGCTGAACCCGGGCACGCAGCTTACGTTAAGTGCATGGATTAAACCGACGAGCACCTCCACCAGCGGCGAGATCATCTCCAAGGAAAATAATGTCAACAACCAGTACTACCTCCGACTGCAGGGCGGAGGTAAGATCCGTTTCACCGTGGCAGGAGCCACCCTCAATGGGACGACCACGCTCAGCCCCAACACCTGGAATCTGATCACGGGCACCTACGATGGTTCGTCGATGAACCTCTATATTAACGGCTTCCTCGACGCTACATCGCCGGCGACGCTTTCCATGGCTGACAATGGCCTGAACGTTCGACTGGGCGCGCGTCAATATGCCACGCCCGTGGTTTTCCATGGGCTAATCGACGACGTGCGCATTTACAACCGCGCGTTGAGCCTGGCAGAAGTCCAAACGCTTTTGAACCTCTCGCCACCAGTGAACCAGCCCCCTTCGGTTGACGCCGGTACCGATCAGACCGTAACTTTGCCAGCCGGAGCAAATCTCTCTGGAACCGCAACCGATGACGGATTGCCGAATCCGCCGGGAACGCTCACGACGACATGGTCCAGGTTCAGCGGCCCAGGCACGATGACGTTTGCAAATCCGGCAGCGCTCACGACGACAGCCAGCTTTAGCACTATTGGGACTTACGTTCTTCGATTGACGGCTGCCGATGGTGCCCTGTCCAGCACCGACGATGTAACAATTACGGTAAATCCTCCGTCCAACCAACCGCCTACGGTTGGTCTGAGCAGTCCATCAAGCGGGGCCTTGTTTATCGAGCCGGCCAACATCACGCTGACTGCGACGGCGAACGATCCCGACGGTACTGTAAGCAAAGTCGAGTTCTTCGAAAGCGCGACCTTGTTGAGCACTGCTCTCACCAGTCCTTACACAATTCCCTGGAACAACGTTCTGTCGGGCAGTTACACGTTGAGAGCCAAAGCCACGGACAATGCAAATGCCACGGCCACATCCAGCCCTGCCAATATAGTAGTTGATCGAGCGCCGACTGTCAGCATTACCAGCCCTGGGGATGGAGCGATTTTTGCGGCCCCGGCAAACATCGTCATCGACGCCACGGCGGGCGACGCGGATGGCAGCGTCACCAGGGTTGAGTTCTTTAATGGAGCAGCATTACTCGGCACGGACACTACGAGCTCTTACAGCTTTACCTGGAACAACGTCGGATCGGGCAACTACCTCATCACCGCCAAGGCGACGGATAACCTGGGCGTCGCCACTACTTCCGCTGCGGTCCATGTAGCTGTGAATGATTCGAGTCTGGTTGGTTACTGGAAGTTCGATGACGGCGGCGGCCTCGTAGCGGCCGATTCATCCGGCAACGCAAACCATGGAACGCTGGTCAATGGACCAAGATGGACCGCCGGCCAAAATAGCGGTGCGCTGAGCTTTGATGGAGTGGACGACTATGTGAACGTCAACAACACTGGCTCGCTGAACCCGGCTACGCAGATTACCTTGAGCGTCTGGATTAAGCCGGCCAGCACCGCCGCCAGCGGCGAGATCATTTCCAAGGAAAATAACGTCAACAACCAGTATTACATGCGGCTGCAGGGCGGAGGAAAGATCCGTTTTACCGTGGCCGGAATCATTCTCAATGGGACGACGACGCTCAACCCGAACACCTGGTATTTAGCCACGGGTACGTACGACGGCTCCTTAATGAAAGTCTATCTCAACGGTGCCCTCGAAGCGACGGCAGCGGCGACGCTTTCCATGACTGACAACGGCCTGGGCGTTCGTTTGGGCGCTCGGCAATACGCTACGCCCTTGGTCTTTCATGGGCTTATTGACGAGGCGCGCATCTACAACCGCGCGTTAAGCCAGGCCGAAATCCAGGCGCTCCTCAATGCCGGGCCCTCTACCGCCAGCGGGGGCGGAGCTTTCTGAGCGAAACGAAGCCGGACAAT
>JBDTOW010000231.1:0-6516 GCA_039933075.1 Verrucomicrobiota bacterium
CTTCCGGCGTCGCACCGGTGGTTCAGATTTGGGACCTCCTCTCGCGCACCTTGATCGCCCGGCTTGCCGGTCACGAAACCAAGTCGATCGGTGGAGTATTCGGCTTGCGCTTTAGCCCGGACGGACAGTTCCTTGCCACCGGCGACTTTGCTGGAACGGTCCGCCTTTGGAACTTGGGGACGAACAAGGTGGACTGGCGGACGAACGAGCCCATCGCGCTGGGGTCGCACGGCCACCCGATCAGCTCACTGGTTTTTTCGGCAGATGGTCAACGCCTCGTGTCCACCAGCAATGATCACACCGCAAAGGTATGGGATGTTCCAAACCAGCGAGAGTTGGCGACGTTGCGAGGTCACGCCGGCCGCGTCTGGGGCGCTGCCTTTATACGCGACGGGAAGACGCTGGCGACGACAGACAAGAACGGCAGGTTGAAACTCTGGAACGTGGACTTGCCGCCGGAGGACAATCTATTTGCGCGACGCGCTTTCCGGGGACAGACAGGCTTCTCCGGCGATGGACGGTTTCTGGCCTCGGAGGACGGCCAAGAAATCACGATCTGGGATTTGGTCAAAAGTAACGCCACGCAACGAATTAACGGCGGGAGCTTCGCTTTCTCGCCCGCCGACAACCAAATCGTAGTGGTTTCACTGGCGGGGCGGCTTCAGGTGTGGAGCCTCAAGTCGTTTAGCGAAGTGGGGCCACGTGACACGACGACGAACAGAATGGGATGGAAGTCGCCGTCTTTTTCTGCGCGCGGGGATCGATTGGCGGTCATCAGCTCTGAGGGAGACATCCATCTCTGGACGTTGGCGGGGTGGGACGAACTACCGAAGATTGGAGCTAAAGCCGATTGGGTTCTATTTGCGCGGGACGGCGAGTCGGTGCTGTCTGGTGGGTCGAGAAGCGAAATCTCACGGTGGCGAATCGGAACTGGAGAGCGCGTTGGCACTTTCAGCCCCGATTCATCCGGGGTGCAGTGTGCGAGCATTTCACCTGATGGGCGGCTGCTCGCCACCGACTATGGTGATACTGATACTGTGCGTCTGTGGGACGTTGCGACCCGCCGCGAAATCGCCCAGTTCAAAGGAGGCGAATCTGGCCACGCCGAACAAGACGTTGTTCCTCGATCTCTCCAAGCAGATCCTCCTTGGTGATGAAGGAAGCCTTTTTGCGCTGACGTTCCATCCTGGCTATGCGACCAACGGTTTCTTCTTCGTCGGATACAACCTGACCACGCGGACCGCAGCCGGCTCCGGAGCACATTATCGAGTTTCGCGTTTTTCGGTCTCGGCGGAAGATCCAAACCGCGCTTTGACCAACAGTGAGTTGCCCTTGATCACCCAGCGCGACATCGCAGGAACGGCTTTGTGCGACGACCTGCTCTTTGGACCCGACGGCTATCTCTACGTCGCGGTTATTGACCCAAACGCGCAGGCCGGTGGAACCCCACAGGCGATTGATACTAACCTTTTCAGCGGTATCCTCCGGATCGATGTAGACAAGAAGCCGGGCAGCCTGGCTCCGGATACGCACCCGGCCGTCACGACGAACTATGCGATTCCATCCGACAACCCGTTCGTGGGCGCGACGAGTTTCAACGGCGCGCCAGTGGACTCGGCAAAAGTGAGGACCGAATTCTACGCGGTTGGCCTGCGCAATCCGTGGCGCATGTCATTCGACGAGCTGAGCGGGCTGTTATACGTCGGCGATGTAGGAAACAATCTGCGGGATGAGATCAACATCGTCGTCAAGGGCGGCAATTACGGCTGGCCATACCGTGAAGGAACCGGCCCGGGACCCAAAGCAAGCAAGACTCCGCCGGGGTTTACTTCGATTAATCCGATCCACGAATATGCCAATCCCAGCGCCGTGATTGGGGGCGTCGTTTACCGGGGCGAGCGCTATCCGCAACTGCAAGGTGCATTCATATTTGGCGACTATGTTAAAGGGCAGATCTCTGCGCTGCGTTATGAGGGAACCAACCTGGTTCCCGCCCAGAAGCTGACCGCGCAGGCGGGCGTCGTGGCGTTTGGATTTGACCCAAGCAATGGCGACGTGCTGGTGGTGAATCGTGAAGGGGGGCGTATCATGCGGCTGATTTACAGCACGAACCTCGTCGGCACACCATTGCCGCCGACCCTCGCCGATACCGGCGCCTTCGCTGATCTCACCACTCTCACACCTAATACGGGTGTCGTTCCGTACGATCTGAACGTCCCCTTCTGGTCGGACAATGCGCGCAAGACCCGCTGGTTTTCTGTTCCAGACCTTACTAAAACGATCGGTTTCAACCGCGACGGCAACTGGTCGTTTCCGACAGGAACCGTCTGGATAAAACACTTTGAATTGGAACTGACGAACGGTGTGCCCGCGTCTGCCCGACGGCTGGAGACACGCTTGATCGTACGCACTGCCACCGGAGTTTACGGTGTCACCTATCGCTGGGGCGACTCTCTGACTAACTCTGTGCTTGTGCCGGAAGAAGGTTTGGATGAAGCGTTCACGATTCAGGACAGTGGAGTCGTGCGAACGCAGGTCTGGCATTACCCAAGCCGCAGCGAATGTTTGACCTGCCACACCCCGGTCGCCGACCACGCGCTCGGTTTCAAGACGGCCCAACTCAATCGCGAGATTGACTACGGAGGCACGTCTCAAAACCAACTTCGAGCCCTGAGCGACGCGGGTTATTTTGCCACGAACCTCAGCGAATTCTACACGCTGCCGGCGGTGGCTCATCCGACCAACGCCGCAGTGAGCCTGGACTTCCGTGTCCGATCCTACCTGGCGGTCAATTGCGTCCAGTGCCATCAGCCCGGCGGAGCGGCCCTGGGCCACTTCGACACGAGATTAACCACGCCGCTTTCAGCGTCCGGTTTGATGAACGAATTACTCATTGACTCCCTCGGCGATTCCGAGAATCGCGTGATCAAACCAGGCTCGCCAGAGCATTCTGTCTTGCTTACGCGCATCGCCAATCTCGGACCAAACCACATGCCGCCGCTGGCCACCTCGGTCCTCAACCAGGAAGCCATCGATTTACTCCGCGCGTGGATCACGGCGAGTGCTACCAATTATGAGGGCTACGCTGATTGGCAACTATCCCACTTCGGCTCCACAAGCGCGCCCGGCTCCGCTCCTGAGGAGGATGCCGATAGTGACGGTGCCAGCAACGAACTGGAATACCTGACTGGCACCAATCCGTTATTGGTCGGCGATGGCTGGGGAATTGGCATCGCGATAGCAGGAGCAAACGCTGAAATTCACTTTCCCCGGATTGCCAATCGTGGTTTCGAGGTTCAGTGGACCACGAATTTATCGGACCCGAATTCGTGGCAGCCGTTGGACGTGCCCGGCAACGAGCCTGTGTTTGCCTTCACTAACTCCACCGTGAAGGTGCAAGACACGCTCACGAACGCACTGAGCAAATTCTATCGCGTGAGGATCCGCGAACCTTAGCAACGGCGCGCAACTCGAGCAAGATCATCCTCAAAATGGGGTCAGGGACAGCTCAGGGACGATTCTCGCTTATTGGATCTCCGACAAATCAAACTCCAGCCCCGCCAGGACGAGCGAAGCGAGTTTGCCTTTTTCTTCGGCGCAGCAGCGCAGTTCGTAGCGGCCTTCTTTGAGCGTGAGAACTTCGAGGGCTTTGTTGGCCGGATCGCCAATCCAGTATTCTTTCACGCCGAAGCGAGCGTAGAGTTCCTTCTTGTCATAGCGGTCGCGGCGAACGCTGGAAGGAGAGACCAGTTCCACCAGCAGATCAGGAGTCCCGAAGATAGCGCGGCGTTGAATGCTGCCTGCCTGGGCCGTCGGGATGAAAACGATGTCGGGTTGGACAGTGTTTTCTGCGTCGAGAACCACGTCAACCGGAGCGAAGAACACCTTACCCAGTCGATGCGCGGTGACATGCCGGTCAATGATGCGGAATAGGTCGCGACTCCAATCTTGGTGCCACGTGTCAGGTGCAGGGGACATAAGCAGGTTGCCATCGATGATTTCGTAGCGTTGATCACCGTCGAGCTTGTAGTACTCCTCGTAGGTCCAACGTTTGGCTTGTTTTTCCAGCACGGCTGCCATGTCGCAAATTTAGCAGACGAGCCTCGCAAAACCAACCGAAAGTTTAGGCTGAACGGGACGAGCACGAACAGGAATCAAACAGGGTTCAGAGATGAACAATCTGATCCTCGACAGCAATAACGCTTGCACCGAAATCTTCATGCATCATGTTCGAATCTGAAAGTATGAGAATTACGATTGACGTTGACGCAAACGAATTGGGTGGTTGAACTGATCAGCGAAGGCTTTTTTGTTGCTCCATAGTCCCTGCCAGCCTAACCTCCGGTCCATCGTGAAAAAGGAAATTCAGTCAAGTAAGATCATTCTGTTTGACCTCGGCAATACGCTCGAGAACACAAAGAAAGAAGTCCTGCTTCCCGGGGCTCTCAAGACGCTGCAAGCCACCAACACGATGCGGGATTCCAATGGAAGGGTTCCAATTCTGGCGCTGGTTTCCGATTTCGACATGCCTGAGAGCTCAGCTCAGATAACCGCCATTCAACAGCGTTATTTTGACATACTGGATCGGCTCGGCATCCGCTTGTTCTTCGAGCCGGTGTCAAAAAGAGTGACACTGTCGACCGAAGTTGGGGTATTCAAGCCGGACAAGAAGATCTTTCAAGCTGTTCTTAAAAAGCTTGATGGACACTCGAGCTTCAAGAACGTCTTGTTCATTACTGAGAATTTGGATCACGTCCAGAAAGCTCGACTCTTAAAGATGAAAGCAATCCACTTCAAAGGACCAGGAGAAACTTCTGGAGACGTTGATAAGCTTGTGAACTTGATTCCCCTAATCAAGAAGTTCATCGAAGCACCTCCGTAGCATCGGCGTCCTGGCATTGGATCGGAGGCTAGCTTACTGGATCTCCGATAATCAAACTCCAGCCCCACCTGGACGAGCGAAGCATTACAACGTTCACCGGCGAAACGAAGACCTTGCCCAACTTATCGATAGGGTGATTGGTCGGAGTGTGTCGCTCGTCATCTCATGGTTTCTCGGACGGTGCAGTCTGGTTCGCCAGAAACTCGACGAGGTTCCGCAAGTCACGTTTCGATAATATGTCGCCCACGCCATCCGCCATTCCCGAAAGGCCGCGGTCCCGCTTTTCTATCTCGAACTTTTTGATTTTTACCAGCCCCGCGTCAGCGGAATTTAAGACCAGCTCGTCGCCGTCTTCGCTTTTGATGATGCCGGCGAAAGAGCTGCCGTCTTTAAGTGTCACGATCAGTGTTTCAAATCCGGCGGTGATCTGTTTGTTCGGGTAAACAATTGATTCCAGGATGTATTCCCGCGGCTGTCGGGAACCTATACCAGTGAGCGCCGGGCCGACTTCGTTGCCGTCATTGGCGATCTTGTGGCAACGAACGCAGGCGGCTTCCGGACGATCGAGGAACACTTTCTTCCCTTCCACCGCGCTGCCGCCGAACAGCGCGACCCGATAATGGCGAAGATCGTCACCGCCCGGCAGTGATGTCTCGTATTTCTGGAGCTTTTCCTTGATGAAGACCGCGTTCCGTTTTCCGGCGGCTTCGAGCAGGTCAAGTTGCAATTCCGGTTTGACTTTGCCAGCCAGAAGTCTGTCGAGCCAACTGCCGAGAATAATATCGGCGTCGCTGCCTTCCAACGTTCCGAGTGTCGCCAGTGCATTTTGCTGCTCACCGATGGTTCCGTTTTCAATCAGGGCCGCTAGTTTGGCTGCGGTGCCAACCGGTTGGGTTCGGGTACGGAGCCGGGTCGCTTCAATGCGCAAATTTTCACTGGCATTGACTTCCGCAATCTTGAGTGCTTCGGCAAACTTCTCGTCGTCCAGGTTGGCGAGCGCCTTCAGACTGGCGGCCCGCAGCGAGCCTGGAGCGTCCTGATCCCGCACGAGTTCAAACAAAGCCGGTGCGGCTTCCTTGATGGCATATTGCTCCGCCAGTTTCGCGGCGGTCAGGCGAATGGAAGTCGGCCCATGACTCAAGATGCCAGCCAGCACCGGACGAATCGCCTCCGCGGCGGCGCGCGAATCCCGGGCGGGCAGGGGACGATAAAGGCCGGTGATTTGGTCGCGGGCGGATGGTTTTTCCCAATGACCCAATTGCTGCAACGCTTCGAAGCGCGCGGCTTCGAGGGCTTCCGGCTGCGCGGCAAATCGCGCCAGCGCCGCTGCGTTCTGCGGATCGCCGATTCGGAAATTGGCGTTGATGACCCGCCGTAGGAGGGGCGTGAGCAAATCGGTTTTGCCGTTCGATCCGTCGGGGAAAGCGGTCCAGCGCGTGGTTGCTCCGATCAATCCAGCCAAATCAGGCAGGGCTGAATAAAGGCTCGTGTCATTAATGGCACGCGCGGCTTCGACAACGATCTTTGGATCAGAATCTTGCAAGAACATCGCGACGCCCGGCTGCTCCAACCGGCGCAGCGCGAGCAGCGATGCCATGCGGACAGACGCCGATCCGTCCCTGGCGGCGGCAAGA
>JBDTOW010000232.1:0-6514 GCA_039933075.1 Verrucomicrobiota bacterium
TATTTCTGATCCGTTGTCCCAGGGTAGCTCGCACCTCGCAACCCTGGGCTTTATTACGGAATCCCGTTGGGATTCAAGGAAAAGATACTCTTCCAAAATCTGATTTGCGCCTCGCGCTCCGCCAAGGTCTTGCTTGAGGTGAAAGGAAACCGTCGATAGTCTCCGACGAGTCGGAGCGACTTTACGCTCGGACCCAACACACACGGCGAATATGAAACGTAAAGCATCAGCAGTCTGGCGCGGCGGTTTGAAGGATGGCAAGGGCACGATCTCGAGCGAGAGTGGTGTGCTCAAGGAAACTCAATACTCCTTCAGCACGCGCTTCGAGAATGGGATCGGCACGAACCCCGAGGAACTCATCGCGGCAGCCCACGCGGGCTGTTTCTCGATGGCGCTTTCGGCGGAATTGGGCAAGGCCAGCATCACCCCAGAATCCATTAACACGACCGCCACGATCACGATGGATAAAACCGAGGCGGGTTGGACGGTCACGGAATCGCACCTGGACGTGACGGCAAACATCCCCGGAGTTGACCCGGCGAAGTTCACCGCCGCCGCCAACGCGGCCAAGGCGGGTTGCCCCATCTCACGCCTGCTGAAAGCCAACGTGACGATGGAGGCGAAGCTCGAGGGCTGAACGAACGTACTCGCGCCGACATTTGGGCACTTGGCGGGGCCGTTCTTATTTCTTCAAAAACGCCGAGAACAAATCGATCGGCAGCGGGAGGAAGGTCGTCGTGTTGTGTTCGCTGGCCATTTCGCGCATCGTCTGGAGATAGCGCAGTTGCAGCGCAATCGGTTCTTGGGCGATCATCGCGGCGGCTTGCACCATTTTTTCGGCGGCTTGGAATTCACCTTCCGCGTTCACGACTTTCGCCCGGCGTTCGCGTTCGGCTTCGGCCTGCTTGGCCATCGCGCGTTTCATGCTGTCGGGCAACGCCACTTCCTTCACTTCCACCGCCGTGACTTTGATGCCCCACGGCTCTGTCTGCTGTCTATGATTTCCTGCAGCTTTTGGTTGATGATGTCGCGTTGCGCTAGCAGGTCGTCCAATGGTGATTGGCCCAGCACGCTGCGCAGTGTCGACTGCGCGATGAGCGAAGTCGCTTTCCAGAAATTTTCCACCTTCACCACCGCCGCGTTCGGATCAACGACGCGGAAATAAACCACCGCATCCACCGTGGCGGGCACGTTGTCGCGCGTCATGATTTCCTGTTTGGGCACGTCAATAGTAACCACCCTCAAATCCATCTTCACCATGCGGTCCACGATGGGAATGAGAAAGATGAGTCCGGGCCCTTTCGCACCTTGTAATTTGCCGAGCCGGAATATGACGCCGCGTTGATATTCGCGCAAATGCGGATTGACTGCGGGAGCACAATCGCCGCGAGCACAATCAAAACGACCGCCCAAGCGCCGAGATTGACGGCCAGCCTTATCAAGGTGTCCATAATTTCTCTTTCATTGGTTTTTTGGTTTCACTTCCAACGTCAATCCGTCGAGGCCGAGGATTTCGACGGTTTGGCCGGATTCCACAGGCGTTTCGCTCGTGGCGTTCCAGTATTCGCCCTCGACAAACACCTTGCCACTTCTCGCGTCAATGCGCGAAATCGTCCCGGCCGTTTTGCCCAACATCGTTTGCGTGCCGGATTGGGCCGGCCGGAGTTGCGCGCGCAATCCCGCGCCCACGATGAAAATGAAAAACGCCGAGGTCAGCCCCGTCGCCGGAATGATGTAAGCAAGGGACAATTTGAAAGCCGCATCGCTGCGGTCGAACAACATCAGCGCGCCGAGGAAAAACGAAATGATGCCGCCCCCCGTCAAAATGCCATGCGTCGGAGCGAACACATCCACGATGAAGAGTGCCATCGCCAAGCAAATCAAAGCCAGCCCCGCCGTGTTCACCGGCAGAATCGCCGACATGTAAATCACGAGGATCAACGCAATCACGCCCACGACGCCCGGCAGAATCGCGCCCGGATTGCTTAATTCGCCGATGAGTCCGTAAATCACGATGAGGATCAGGATGAACATGATCAGTCCAACCTCCATCGCGCGCAGGTTACCTCCGGCGACCCACATTAATCCGGCGATCAAAATTGATGCCCAGCGGGGCATGGCCCTATGAATTTGCTCTAAACTCATTCCTGGGTGGATGAGTAATTGTTTTGCAGCTGACTTAACCTGCTAGGCGTTTCTGCGCTTGCTCTGAAATTCGTCCGCGGTAAGATTCTGGTATGAGCACAGTTTCCGAGATTGAGAATGCCGTCCAAAAGCTCTCTCGCAACGAACTGACCGCTTTCCGTGACTGGTTTTTGGAGTTCGACGCCGTCGCCTGGGACAGGCAGTTCGAGCAGGATGTCGCAGCCGGTCGCTTGGACGCCCTCGCTGATGAGGCAATTCGTGACCTGCGCGAAGGGCGCTGCACGGATTTGTGAGGCACCGTGCCAACGCAAAGTTTTGGAAGTTCTATGAGCAGCTTCCCAAGGAGATTCAGGCGCTTGCTGACAAGAATTTCGAATTGCTCAAGAGGGACACGAGGCATCCATCGCTTCACTTTAAGAAGTTCGGGCGGCTATGGTCTGCTCGGGTAGGCATCCATTACCGGGCCGTAGCTGTCGAGGACGGTTCCGACATGGTGTGGTTTTGGATTGGACACCACAGCGAATACGACCGTTTCATTGGCCGTAACCCGTAGAACCGAACCGCCTAAATGCGGCTTGGGATTCAGAATCAAGATCGCCGCCGCCGAGGCCTTTGTCATTTTCACTATCGGATTGCTTGCTTGCCTAAATGCTTCTCGACCCAAAGGAAAAACAAATTATCCTCCCTCTATGTTTCCCAAATGCTTCCCAGTCGCACTTCAGTTTTGAAGCTGACTTAAACTATTCGGCGTAAATGCATGTCCTCTACTTCATCTTCGCTGGTTTGGCTGGCATGTGTGCATTCGCGTTTGGACTCGCGGCAATCATGGGCTTTTACGACTTAGAGCGTCCACGACGCGGCACGTCGAGTTCAGTTTGGCTCCTCCATATTTTTTCGGGTGGCTGGTTCACAGTATTGCGCAGCGTAGGTCGCCATTGGCGCACTCACGGTGATTTGAGCCGACTTGTTTACTACGCCATGATTGCTCTCGTCCTGCTGGCGGGTCTATTGTATATTGGCAGCAGCACAACATGAGGCACACGCCGAACAAGATCGCTGGAGGCTACGGCTCGATTAGCTCTTCGGTGTTATTCACGGCCCTCTCTCTTGAGGTACCTCAGCTTGGTCAGGCGACACTACCCGCACCGTGATTTTCGACGCCGTTATTTCGAGTGAGCAGAGCGGTCCGCTGGTCTTGCGAGAGCGCCCGTCCACCGAGAGCGCGGTGTTCCGCCCTCTCTTTGGGTTGTTCCTCCTTGGCGTGGGTTGCCCCATCATCTGCGTTTTCTTGTCTGGTGGAGGGCCGACACCAGTCGGCAGTCTCGGCGCACGCATCTTCGGCTGGGCCATTGTCGCGGTTTTCTTCGTGGCACTCGGTCTTCTACCATTGGGCTGGGGATTGAGCAGTTTGTTCGTGCGCCGCAGTTACACGCTTCGGGCGAACGACGACGTATTGGAGTCGCAGATCACTTTCGCCGGCGCACCGGTTTGGACGAGAAGGCGTGGCTTCGCTGTGTTCGAGCGAGTCGCCGTCAGGTACCAGCGGTTCGGGGTGTTTGGTATGCGTTCATACTTCATCGTTGCCTGCGATGGGCAGCGACGCGTTGACTTGTCAGCGTTCACGGACCGCGCCCCAGCGGAGTCCTTTGCAGCCGACATCGGCACACAGATGAGACTGTCAGTTGTTGTCAGGTGTTGAGGATGACCAGAGATGTGTGGCCTAACGAAGAATCGCTGCAGGCAACAGCCGCTGCGCATTCAGTTTCCAACGGTGTGGGAGATTCGCTGCTCCCCGGCTTCGTCGCAGCGCAGTTTCCAGCGGCTGTGCCTATCTTGGGTCGTTAGCCCGAGCTTGCGTATGTGGCGAATCGTCCTTCTTTCGGTCGTTTTGATGAGCGGCGGCTGTGCATTCCGGCCACCGCACGAACGGCAGCTTTCGCTTGGCCATCAGGTATCCGTTCCGCCAATGTGGACTTCGGGCAGAGCGACACCTGGCCCGCCAGGCGACAACGACCTCCAACGCTACGTTGACGCCTATGAGAGAGGCTGGTGGACGGTTGTTCAGGAATACGTGAAGAGCATCGACTACTATCGACCACCTTTAGATCTGAGGACAAGCAGCGGCTGGCCAGCGGCAACCTACGGCTGGGAACGGGGTGTTGGAGACGCCTCGATCCGTATCAAGCGGCTCATCGATGCGTTTGGAAAACAGAAGGTTTCCGCGTACTTATCTGAGTTCAAGGACAGCGTTTGGTTTGAACCCTAAGGCCAAACAAAATCTGCAACCAATGCCGGATGGCGCTCTTGGTTCCACTTCGCAGTTCACGTCTTGCGGACCGGCGTGGCTGAGTTCTCTCGTTCGGGCCACATGAATGCTCCGGCACAGTCCGAAAAGTCAGGCCCGTCGAGGCGGGTCATCCGCCTAATTGCTCTTCTGTTCTCGATACTGCTAATCATCGTCGCCTCACTGGCTGGAGTGTGGGTGCTAGAGACCAAGCGTGCGCGGGCCCAATGGAAAGCGCCGGCACTTGAACGACTCAAAGGATTGTCGATCACCAACGAAGAGATTCGCCGAGAACTCGACGAGCTTAAGGCAGCCCCGACACCCAACATAGATTGGGGCTGGGCGCATGACCATGTGCTCCTGATGACGAACGCTGACTATATTATTTACGCCTACCGCCACGGCGCCAACGGATTCGTTGACCATCTATTCCTTGGGCACAGCTCTGATGGTCGGTGGCTGTACAGCACCTACCATTTCTGCAATTCGATGGCCATGATTCGTGGGGATGACCCTCCGGGATCGATTGCTGAGTTTGCGAAGAGATATTCAGCACGCGAGTTCGACGGAAAATCGGACGAGTGCTTACAACACACATGGCCGCTGAACAAATAGGAAGTGATTTGGACAGGACCTAACCGCACAAACGGGCTGCAGGCAACGGCGGAATGACGCCTGACGCCCGGACCGATGCCGCATTGTCGCAGGACGGTTCGCTGACAATGATCCGCTGGAAATCGCTGCACGATCGGTCGAAAACTTCGCATCCTGCCGAAACGCGCCGGGCGAGTTCAGGGCCGCTGCTTGATGAACAGCCTGCGAAACGCGGCTTGTTCTGCGCCGTCAATCACGCACGGTGCTGAGTCCGAGGCGGACGATGCGGTCGATCAGTTCGGGGTAGGGAAGATTTGCCTTTAGTGCTGACTGTGCGAAATCCTCGTCTTCGGCGAGAATCGGATTCGGGTTGGCCTCGATGAAGTAGACTTCATTGGCCGGCGTGAGGCGCAGGTCAAGTCGCGCGTAGCCGTCGATCGTGAGCAGACGGTAAATGCGCTTGCAGGTCTGTTGGATATTCCACGCGATGGCGGGGTCGAGTCCTTCGGCGAACTGATTCTGCAGTCCCCAGCGTTTTCGATATTCCTCGTCCCACTTGGCCTTGTAGGTGGCAATCTTCGGCTCGTCGGGTGGAACCTCCTTGAAGACGAGTTCGCGAATCGGAAACACCTCGAGGCGTTGATTGCCGAGAACGCTCACGTAGAGTTCGCGGCCGGCGATGTATTCCTCAGCGATCACGTCGTGGTCATATTTCTCGTGGATGAACTGGACGCGTTCCTTGAACTGCTCCTCCGTCTCGACGAATGACGCCTGCGAAATGCCGTACGACGCTTCCTCTTTCAACGGCTTTACGAGGATGGGGAATTTGAGCCGCTTCGGCCGCACGATGCGTTTGCCGCGGGCGATGGTCACGAAGTCTGGCACACGAATGCGGTGATAGCCGAGGATTTTCTTGGAGATGCCCTTGTGCTTGCACAGCGTGAGTCCGGTCGAGCCGCAACCCGTGAATGGCAGCCCATGCATTTCAAGGAATGAGACGATGTTCTGGTCGAAGGCGCGGTTGTTCTTGAACTGATCGGCAAGGTTGAAGATGACATCGGGTTCAAAGCTCTGCGGCTTCTGCCGAACCAGGTCGAGGTCGTCGAAAATCGCCAGGTGCTCGGTTGTGTGACCGAGCTTTGCCAGCGCGTCAAGCACGTTGGCCTCGGTCTTCCAATCCTCGGTTTTCAACTCCGCGCTGAAGTCCTGATCGATGGTCGTCGCCGTGGCGGCGTCGAACAGCGCAAGGACTTTAAGCTTCTTTTTCACGAGTTAGTCGTAACCATTCAGTCGGGAACGTGGTCTGCCCTCACCCTCACCCTCACCCTCACCCTCACCCCACTGCCGTTGAATTAAGGCGGTTGTCCGAGCGGTGGCCGAACTGCCGTTCTTTACCTCCGGAGGAGCGACATCGTTATAGCCACCGACCCCAAACGACGAAAAGCCCCAGCGGGGCGGCATATTCATTTCGATGTCGCTTCCGATGGAGCT
>JBDTOW010000233.1:0-6514 GCA_039933075.1 Verrucomicrobiota bacterium
AGCACTTTCTCCAATAAACCGAGAGAAACAAAAGGCGTATCGCATGGAAGGAAGAGGATCACCTGCTTGCGGCTCGTTTTCAGCGCAGTGTAGATGCCTCCGAGGGGACCGCATCGGGGAACGAGATCCTGGCGAATGATTCGGACCGGCAATCTCAGCCGCTCGGCTGTTGCCCGCACCTGTCCCAGCAACGTGCGTTTGCCGAGACGAAGGCGGCTTTTGTCCCGCCCCATGCGGGAGCTGCGGCCGCCGGCCAGAATAGCGATCTCACACGTAAATGGAGTGCGCGAGACTGCGCTTTCATGAAAGGGTTTTGAACGTCCCACGCGGCAAGTATTGCTCAAGCGATCATTGCGGATAACCGATTCATCCCTACTACCTGACACAAAACCGTAGTGATAACAACTCTCGTCTTGCTGTCTCAATGATCGGGCTTTCCTTCGCGATCAGGGCTTTCTGTGTTGACAAAAATGGGCACGATCTAACAATCTTTCCGTGGAAGGGAATCCTCATCCTAAGACTAGACTCGATAAAACTCCAGCCGTCTTTCGCTCGCGAAAGAATCGCGGCCTGGTGCAAAATGGTTGGAAGAAACCCTAAGATATCCTATGTACGTGCCTCGAATTGACGTCGATTTGCAGCAATGTCCCTCGAAAAATTTCCGCGGTGAAATTGCGCCTTGTGAATGTCGCTCCATCGGAATTTCCCAAATCCTGAGAATTGGTCGGATCCTGTTCCTCGTATCGATAGCGTGGCGGTCCCATGCCGCGGCTGCGGGAGACGACTTTACCCTCCAACTTTCCAATCCGATTCGTGACGGCAATACGTTCCAGGAAACGGTGCAAACCGTTTCCAACCGGACCTTCGTGCTCGAATACCGGGATTCGCTCCAGGACACCAATTGGCAAGTCGCCGACGGCTTGATCGGCAACGGACGAGCCGCCCTCTTACGCGACACCTTTGCCGGTGTGGACCAGCGGTTTTACCGGGTCACCAGTGCGCCACTGGTAACCGATGAAGTCGGATCGTTTTCCCTGACGGTCTCCCCAGGGATCGGTCTCCAGGCTGCTTATGCGGCCATAAGCGCCGTGCCAACATTATCGGCCTCGAATCGCGCACAACTGATCTTGCGGCCAGGCACGTATCACCTGGACTCACCCTTGATATTGAGCAACAACTACGTGGACCTGATTGGAGTCCAAGGCCCCAACGGGCCGCCGGTCATTCAAAGCTCGGCTTATTACGCCATTCTGCAAACGGCTCCCATCCTGACGCTGCGTAATCTTAAAATCGATGGAACTGTCACTAATAACGGAAATGCCGGACTTCTCATCGATATCCCCGGAACAAATAGCAATAATGGATCACTTTATGAATTCCTGACTTTCGCTAACGTGGACGATGCCGTCGACGCGGGGCAGGCCGATGGCACCTCGGAACGCTGGTTGTCGGGAAAATGGTTCTTTATTGACGCGCGTGATGCCAGTTTGTTCCGCGCACCCTACGGCGGTTTTCCCGCAACCTTCGAGGCACGTAAAGTAACCGGTGGAGCCCTGTCGCTCCAGACTCGTGAGCGCGATGATTCGAGCGCTACGCCCTCCGTGGAGTTTGACGGAACTATCTCGCATTTTGCTCTGGGTAATACCTCCATCTGCTCATGCGAGGGCTTGGGGGGGAATATCGGTCCCAATGCGCTCATTAAGGATGGCGTGGTTGGCAATTTTTCCATCGCTCTTGGATCCAGCGTTCTGAAGAACGCTCTCATTCAGCGAATTACCTGCGGATATGGCTGCATCGCCGGCAATGCTGGAGCCAGTGCTCCGATGACGGGCCACACCGATGAGGCAGACAGTCGAATCGTCACATTGGATGGATTTCCAGAGGTTCCACCAATGCCAAATGCGCTGAGAATGGCTTTCGTCGGCGGCACGCTTCAGGTTGAAGAAACTCCGAGTTACGTAAAAATCGAAGCCATCCTTGATCCATCGCTAAAACGAATTTACGTTTCCTCCGGTCTTGAGCCCAACACGACCTATTCTTTCGTGATGTTTTTCGAAGGCAAGAATCATGGGCGCGTTTCCGATATTACTTGGGTTCCTAATTCCGGTTACCTGGCGATGGCTATGGGACCTTATCAGGCCAACAATGCTGGCCTGATCGAGCGACTCCACGTCGCCGATCCCGCGGCTGACCTGGCTGGCATCGATCTGGGATACAACTCTACTCTGCATGGATCCACCACGGGGCTTTACCGCGACTGCCACACTACAGGCATTAAAAGGATGACGGCCGATCATGCGCTGTGGAATATAGACAATGGCCAGACTCTCAGCAATGTTCGGGCAACCAACGACCTTGCCGTGTATCTGCCTGCGGCTGTTCCTGGCTATAAATTCATTTTGATGCGTGAGAATACGAACTTTGCAATGGCAGTCCTTCCCGCATTTGGTTCAAACGATCTCATCGACGGAAACACGAGTCTAAGCATGATGGATATGACGACGGTTTCCTGCTCAGCCGCGGGTAAGTGGATATCAAATCCCGTTAATCCGGTTAGTTCAGAGTCGGCCAGACAACAGTAATAGAAAAAATGGTGCGCGATACAGGGTTTGAACTTGTGACCCCCACCGTGCCAAGTTTTGGAGGTTTGAATTGGTGGAGAGGATGGCGGATTGAAATTGTGAAAGTAAACTCCCGAAATAAAGGTTGCGACCGCAATACCGCTTGCTATGTTGCAAACTCTTTTCCCGAAAGCCGGGCTCAAGCCTTGGCGCGAAAGGGTAAACGGCCTGAAAATTTGCCGTCGTTCGAGTGAATGATGGTGGCCACAACAACATCGAATGAAATCCCGTTTTCCGCGGGATGGTTCGCTTGAAGTGCGGCGGACTTACAACCAAAGGAAAATGTGTTAAGTATTGGCATTAAAGAATTGTTGGATGCAGGTGTCCATTTCGGACACCAGACCAAACGTTGGAACCCAAAGATGAAGAAATTCATCTTTGATGCGCGGAACGGCATTTACATCATCGACCTCAGCAAGACGCTTGCTCAACTCGAAGCGGCTTGCGTTTTTCTCGCCGAGACGGTGGGCAAGGGAAGCGAAGTCCTTTTCGTTGGCACCAAGAAACAAGCGCAGGCTGCGGTCAAGGAAGCGGCCAAGGCATGCGGCCAACTGCACGTAACCGAGCGCTGGCTCGGCGGAACGCTTACGAATTTCAATACCGTCAAACGCTCTCTTCAACGCCTCAAGGAACTCGAAAAATGGGATACCGATGGAACGTTGAGCAAGTACGTCAAGCAGGAACAATCAGCGTTGCGCCGCGAAGCTGCCCGGCTCGTAAAGAATCTCGACGGCATCCGAAATATGCAAAAGTATCCGGCCGCGATGTTTATCGTGGACATCAAACGCGAACACAACGCCGTCGCCGAAGCCCGTCGTTTGAAGATCCCAATCGTGGCAGTGGTGGATACCAATTGCGATCCGGATCTGGTGGACTACCCGATCGCCGGCAACGACGACGCGATCCGCTCGGTGCGCCTGATATTGAGTGTGGTTGTCCAGATTATCACACAGGCCCGCGCCGAGTACGAAGCAAAATACGGCCGCCGCAAACTGGCGGCAGAGTCACCCGCGACGACAGAACCAGCCGCGAGTCCGGTCGCTGAGGTTAGCGCGGTTGCGCCGCCGCCGCCAATCTCCATTTCGGCTTAGAGCCTGTTTTAATAATCGTAGCAGCCGACGTGAGGAGGCTCACTTTGAAACCGATCCCGTGCATTTCCGAGAAAAATTTGATTCTCCTCACGTCGGCTGCTACAGGGAAAACAAATTCTAAAACAGGCTCTTAGAAGACTTTGCCATGCGGGCGAACTGAAGTTCGTCACTCCCGCATTTCATAAACGTAACCTCTAGTTCTGAATGTTTTATGGCTGAAATTACCGCGGCAACGGTCGGAAAATTGCGGGAAATGACCGGTGCCGGTTTGATGGACTGCAAGAAGGCGCTCGTCGAAGCAAAAGGTGATCCGGACGCCGCAGTCGATATATTGCGCAAGAAAGGCATCTCGACAGCGGCAACGAAAGCGGGGCGTGCCGCGAACGAAGGAGTGATCGCCCAATACATCCAACCAGGCGCCCGCCTTGGAATCCTGGTGGAGATCAATTGCGAGACCGATTTCGTCGCCAAGAACGAAACATTCCGGGCGTTCTGTGACGAAGTGGCCAAGACCCTGGCGACGAATCCGGCGGCGGATTTAGAAACGCTCCGCACCGCGCAGGTCGCGAAGCTGGGAGAGAACATCAAGATCTCCCGTCATCATCGCATGCAAGTGACCGGCAACGGTTTGCTGGCGGCTTACATCCATACCGGGGCGAAGGTTGGTGTGCTGGTCGAAGTCGGAGCGGGCAAGGAGAGCACGGTTGCTCGCGAAGAATTCAAGCAACTGGTCCGCGACATTACCCTGCAAATTGCCGCCGCGCATCCGCACGTCGTCGCTCGCGAACACGTAGCTCCCGCGGTTAAAGCCAAAGAAGAGGAAATTGCCCGCGAACAGGTGAAGAATAAACCATCGCAGGCGATCGTGAAGATTGTGGAAGGCAAGCTGGAAAAGTTCTACCAGGGCCATTGCCTGGTTGATCAGGGTTTCGTGAAGCAAAACTCCGAAATCTCCGTCAAAGAACACGTCGCCACGGTCGCCAAACAGTTGGACGATGAGATCGTTATTCGCCATTTTGTCCGGTTTCAGGTTGGCGAGAGTCCGGCGGGCTCAGACAGGCTCTAAATCTGATAATCCAACACCGGTCCGCTGCGGTCGCGTTTGTTCATGATATTGACGCGGCCCTCCTCGTAAAGCACCACCGAGTTGGGCGGCACGCTGTGCATCAAGAAAACGTTGCCGCCGATGGTGCTGCCGTCGCCCACGATCGTGTCGCCCCCCATGATCGTGGCGCCGGCATAAATCGTGACGTTATCCTCGATGGTTGGGTGACGCTTCTGACCGCGCAGTTGCTGGCCGCCAGCGAGCGAGCGCGCAACCAGACCCACGCCTTGATAGAGCTTGACGTGCTTGCCGATAAGCGTGGTTTCACCCACAACCGTGCCCGTGCAGTGATCGACGAAGAAATGCGAACCAATCGTGGCGCCCGGATGCAGGTCCATGCCGGTGCGGCTGTGCGCCCACTCGGTCATGATGCGCGGGATCAACGCGATTTGCTTAAGGTACAGTTCATGCGCCAGCCGTTGCACGGCGATGGCTTCGATAAAGGGATAGGCCACGATGACTTCCTCTTTGCTCAGCGCCGCAGGGTCACCGTTATATGCCGCTTCGACGTCGGTATTCAGGATTTCGCGGATTCGAGCCAGACTGCCGAGGAAGTCGAGGGTTACCGCCCGCGCGGCGGGACGCAAATCCTTTTTGCCCAGTTTTTCGCGCGGCGCATACTCGAGGCTCTTGTAGATCTCGTCCTCGAGTCGGCCGACGATCGAATCCATCAGATTAGCTGTTTCGACCCTCAGCTCCGACGAGTGGATCGGCTTTTCGTCGAAGAATCCGGGGAAGAGCAACCGCAGAAGGTCCACCGTGATTGCCGCAATCGCCGTCTTCGACGGAAGATTCTTGCCATCGAGATGGTTGATGCCGCCGACGCGCGCGTAAGAAGCAATCAATTGGTCGGTCAGTTGTGTGACCGTTACGTTCACGAGAGGAGTATTCCGCAATCGGTACGCAAAGGCAAGCTGCCGGAATCTTGGTACAACAATTCTCATTTGGGGAATGGACCGTCCTGATTGAATCAGGCCAGGCTAAGACCCACCCTGGACGCCTCGATCACCGCCGCGACAACTCGCTCCACCGTGATGCCGGTCATGCACCGAAAATCGATCGGGCATTCCCGCAGAAAACACGGGGAACATGGAGCCTCGGCGGTGAGCAAATGATGTTTCGGATCGCCCGCTAGACCTGGCGCCGTCAATTCCGGCGAAGTGCTGCCGAATGGAACAACGGCCGGCGTGCCGACGGCTGCCGCCACGTGCATCGGACCAGTGTCGTTGGTCAACACCACGGCACACGCCTTCAGGACCGCGCACAGTTCGCGCAAAGTCGTCGCCCCGGCAAGATTGACGACGAGAGGATTCTTTGCAACTTCGCCACGACCGAGGAATGGTTCCGCGGCGCTTCGCAGTTCATTGGCGATGCTGGCACACAACTCGAGATCTTTCTTTCCGCCGAGGATCAACCAACGGCAACGCGTGCGGCGCTGCACCTCGATACCCGCCGCCACGAAGCGTTCGCGTGGCCAGCGTTTCGCCGGTCCATACTCCGCACCGGGGTTCATACCAAACAGCGGAGGATCGATCCGCCCGGAGGGTATCGCGAAGCGCCTTTTTACAATTTCGATTTCATCGCCCGCCACGACGAGGCGAGGGGCGGCGGGCGCGGGACTCGCTCCAATCCCTGCGGCGACCAGATGCAGGTAGTGAAAAATGTGATGAGCGGTCACGTCTACTGCGCTCTTTTTT
>JBDTOW010000234.1:0-6505 GCA_039933075.1 Verrucomicrobiota bacterium
TCTCATCGATGAAAATAGGTTCCTGCCGATCTCCGCGATTCATCACATGATAAATTGCTCCCTCATATTCAACCCTTAGTTTTCGCGCCATGTCGAAACCCTTACTCTTTCACGGCATTTGTGTCAATACTTGGGACTGACCCCTACTCCGTCGGAGAAAGTTCCCGATTTTTCTGTTTTCAACCAGCGGATATGGTGCTAATTGTTGTCGGCTTCACATGCGAATTTTGAGAACTATGACTCCAAAGCTTTTAGGACTACTCGCGCAGCTCGCCTGGATGGCGGGCCCGTCCCTGTTCGCCGTTGCGGCTGAAAAAGGGCAGGATTTTTCGCCGCCGGCGGATGAACGGCAAGTTGCTCGCAAAATGCATTCAGCGATGAAGGAGTTACCACGCATTAGCGTAGGCCATTCCCACGCGGACATCATCGGGAATGACAATCGCGTGTTGCAATCGGCCGTTGATTATGTGGCCGGTCTGGGGGGAGGAATCGTCGAAATTGGCGAGGGCGAGTATCTCATGCGTGACTCGCTGCATCTCCATTCGTTGGTCACCGTGCGCGGGACGAAAGGCAAGACCATTCTTCGCAAGGTCAAGGGTTACACTTCGCCTCTGGCCATCGATGGTGATTATGGTGAAGAGCAATTCACCGTGCTGGATCCGACGGGCTTCGACGTCGGTTGCGGCGTTGCGGTGTGGGATTCCAATGCGGGCGGGTTCCACACCACCGTCGCGAGAATCACGGGCAGAAACGGCAACATCTTTTCGATCGATAAGCCCTTGAACGCGGATTGCATGGTGCACGACGGAGCGAAGGCGGCCACGCTCTTCCCGGTCATCAGTGGCTACGACATTGAAGGCGCCCACATCGAGAACCTGACGATCGACGGCAACAAGGAGGAGAACCAGCCCCTGAACGGCTGCCGCGGTGGTGGCATCTTTCTCTACCGCGGTTTCAACTGCGTGATTCAGGATTGCACGGTTCGCAATTTCAACGGGGACGGCATCAGCTTTCAGCAATCGAACGACGTCACCGTCTCCAACTGCGTCAGTGAGGACAATACCTCGCTTGGGATCCATCCCGGAAGCGGTTCACAGCGGGCCACAGTGCGCGGTTGCCTCGCGCGCAGAAACGGCGATGACGGTCTCTTTTTGTGCTGGCGCGTCCGACACGGGCTGTTCGAAAACAATATTCTGGAAGGGAACGGCCGATTTGGCATCTCGATCGGGCACAAGGACACGGACAACCTGATTCGAAATAACCAGGTGCGCTCGAATTATCAGGCGGGCATCTACTTTCGCGACGAGGCGGCCGGAATGGCCGGAAACCGCAACCGAGTGGAGCAGAATTTAATTGAAAACAACGGCGTTAAAAAGGAAGCGCCAGGCGTCCGCGTTCGCGGCGAAACCAAGGACATCGTGCTGAAGAACAATACGATTCGCGACACTCGGGTTGGCGATGCCCGCAAGCAGACGGTGGGAATTCAGATCGACGAAAAAGTCGGCAACGTCCTCCTCGAAAGCAACGCTCTTGAGGGCAGGACTTCGATCGAGGATCGGCGCCCGTCACCATAAGCTTCGATTTGCTCATTCGAGGAGCCCCCCCTTTTGAAGTCCTGCGCCTGACAAAAACTCCGCTGCACTCAGGCGTCTCCCTCCCTCGCGCTGAAGATCTAAAATTCGCAGCGATTGCTGGCCAGCCGCCACCAGTAAACAGGACCGATCAGCCTGGATGATTTCGCCCGGCTTGCCGCCCGCTTCCGCCGTTACTTCCACCCGCCAGATTTTCAATCGCCTTGGGTTGAGTTGCCCGCCGTAACCGGTGTAGGCTCCCGGCCAGGGAGTAAAGGCCCGGACACGATTCCAGAGGGTTCGCGCCGGCTGGCTCCAATCCAGGCGCCCCTCCTCCTTCGATATCTTGGGGGCGTGACTAGCCTGCTCCTGCGGTTGCTTCCGAGGCGCGATTTTCCCTCCCACATAATCCGGGATGGTCTTCACCAGCAACTCAGCTCCGAGACACGCCAAACGGTCCTGGAGCGTTTGAGCATTGTCGTCCGGCACGATTCCAGTTTTCTCCTGCGTGAGAATGTCGCCCGTGTCCAGACCTGCGTCCATCTTCATTATGGTTACCCCGGTTTCAGATTCGTCATTGAGAATGGCCCACTGGATCGGCGCCGCCCCACGGTATTTCGGAAGCAGCGAGGCATGAACATTCAAGCAGCCGAAGCGAGGCAGATCCAGAATCGAGGGCGGCAAAATCTGTCCGTAAGCGGCGACAACAATCAAATCAGGCTTCAACTCGGCAAGCGCTGTTCCGAAGGTTTGCTCGCGCGCCCGGAGCGGTTGCCACACTGCGAGTTGCCGGCGTTCAGCTTCGGCCTTGACGGGCGTCGGTTGCAGTTTCAGGTCACGTCCCCGGGGACGATCGGGCTGCGTCGTTACTCCGATCACTTCGAACAGCGGGCTTTGCACGAGCGCAACCAGACAGGTGCGCGCCAGTTCAGCCGTGCCGAAGAACATTATCCGAAGCGGCGGCATAGGAATTCCAAACTAAATGACCCCTGAGCGAAGCCGCTGGAGCGGTTACAGACGAGGGGGACGACAAACTGAAGGCTCACTTGAGCAAACGACGGCGATTGATTCCCGGAGGCGAAGGTCGAGGCCGCCGGGCCGGCGCCACTGGCGCGCCCGTGACCTTTCGCTGACCCAACGAACTGGCGCACTGCGAGCAAAGGTATTCGTATAATTCTCCCGACGGGAGTATTAGCAGCAGTTTTTCACGGACGGGTTGAGCGCTTCGACATTTCGGACAGTAGAGTTCCGCGGCGGTGAAATCTCCAAATTGTTGTTTCATGGAACCGGCCTAAATTTCCGCGATGGCGTCCAAAATATTGCGCAGAACTACGACCGGCTTCTGGGTCGCGTCAATCACATGGACCAATTTCGGGCCATAGAAATCGAGGACAGGTTTGGTTTCGCGTTCATAGAGCTCCAATCGATCCCGAATGACCTCCAAATTGGCATCGTCCAGGCGGTTTTCCCGCAAGGCCCGGCGCTGGAGGCGCTCGACCAGTTTGGCTTTTTCCGCGCAGGTCAGTTTGAATACCGCCAAGACGTCCAGCGTGTCCGCCAGCATTTCCGCCTGTTGGATGTTTCGCGGAATCCCATCGAGCACGAGGGTATCGCGTTCCGGGTTGAAGCGGCCCATCTGGGTGTAGGCTTCGATATTCTGACGCCAGAGGCGGACGGTCGGCTCATCGGGAACCAACTGGCCACGGCTCGAATATTCAATAAATGTACGCCCAAGTTCGTTGTCCGTGGTGAGATTGCGGAACACCTCACCACAGGCGCAATGGTAGAAATTGGGGACGGTGCCCAGGATTTTTCCCTGAGTACCCTTGCCCGCACCGGGCGCGCCAAATAAAAGTAGCGTGCGATATTTCATGCAATCCTTCGGCGGTTTCTAGGCATCCTTCGGACGCAACTGGACCTCAAGAATTTCAGCAAATTCAACCTGCACTTCCCCCCCGCTCTGCAACTGAAGACCGATCTCGTTCCCTGAAATCCGGCTAATCCGCCTGCCCACGTATTCATTCTTTCCGGCTTTCACCGCGATGACCATGTTCTTTTCGGCTTCAGAGAGAACCACCCGGAAGTAAGGCGCAAACTGAGTTTCAAAGAAACGCCGGTTAAATGTTGTGTCGCCCCGCCGAAAAATCTTCGGCTCCACAGCGCTTTTTTGCCCTGCGGGCTTTTGATGCGCTGCCAAGGACAAGCCTCCTTCCGGCTTGTTCTGGAACATTGAGGTTATCTTTTTCTTCATCCGCGACGTTAGGCTCGCCGGGCTTTCCACGGGCGCCGCCGCCTCCGCCGACGGATGAGCTGACGCAAACTGATCCGCTGACATCGCCCCTGCCTCGTGTGCGTGCGCCGTCATCTCACGCGGGGGGAGGGCGAGAAAAATCAAAGGACCAACCACGGGAACAAACGCGGACACCACACATGCCAGAACGATCGGCTGATGACGAAACACCGCGATCTCGAACCCCGCGTAAACGTTTGCGAGGAGAAGGACAATCAAAATCAGCAGGCCGACAGGCGTGTTCAATGCCGCGAAAAGGCTGATCCGCCCCTCGAGCCGTTGCGGACGCGGCACCGGCTTAAGCTCGATTTCCTTGCGCTTGGCTTTTGCTTTCTCCTCTGGCGGAACATCAATGTACGGTTCAACAAAACTCGCGGTTTTGGGGTCCTTGGCCAACTCCTTCAACTTCTCCTGAGTAAGCTTTGCCCAGGAAATCCGCTCCGAAAAGCCGCCCACCTTCAGCCGGATAACCAATCCCTGGTCGGTGGCCGACGCCACCTCGCCGCTAAAGTCGGTGCCATCGCTTAAGTGAAACTCCGCGGCATTCAACCAACCCGCAACCACGAAGGCAAAGCTCAATAAAACCAATCGCAAATAGAACCGGTACATTGTGTCATCTTGCATAACAAACCCCTTTGACCAAAGAAAGCAAAATTCACCGGCGGCTACCGGACGCTACCGGACCAATAGGTAAAACACTGCCAGGAACCGCAATCAAGCCTCATTTGCAAGACCGGAAAATCCAAAACATCCCACGTTTACGCTCTCCCCAAACCGGGTAACAATTCGTCGACGGAAAAGGAGGCCTGCCGTTTAACCAATTGATCCGCTGCAGCTCCATGCTGCCAGACCGCGTAACGAATGGCCAGGACGGGGTTCGCTTGCAAAGCTGGCTGCGCGAGCAAGCCGCTGAGGTAACCGGCCAGCACATCGCCACTGCCGCCCTGCGCCAAGAATGGATTTCCAGACGAATTGACGGAAATTTCTCCGCTGCTCCGGCCCACCAAAGTTTGGTGTCCTTTCAAAACCACCAGGCAGTTCCCAAAACGCTCGGAAAGTCTTCTTACCGCGGCAACGCGATCGTCCTGGATGACTGAAGTCGAAGATTGCAGCATGCGAGCAGCTTCGCCGGGGTGCGGTGTGACCACCCGGAGCGTGCTCGCCCGGCACGGACCGGGTGGCAGCCAATTCAACGCGCTCGCGTCAGCGACCACCGGTAGCGAAGAATTTGTCCAAAAATAACAGACTTCATCCTTTAGCTCCTCCGGCAAATCATCAGCAGCGAGACCAGGCCCAAACAAAATCGCAGTGCAATTTTCCGACGGTTCCCTGCGACGTTTCCATGAATTCACCATCGCAGTCTGCAGTTGGGCGGCAACTGGCAGGTAAACGTTTTCGGGCGTCAATACCGTCACAAGACCCGGACAGGCGCGCAAAGCGCCGCGCGCCGCCAGAACCGCAGCTCCGTGATAACCGAGACTTCCGGCGATAATCACCAGATGACCAAACTTTCCCTTGTGGGCATTCACCTGCCGGACGGGTGGAAAACCGGTAAAATCCTCTGGCGATATCCAGACCAGTTCGCTCTTATGGGGGCAGGCGACCAGCCCAATTTCGGACGCCACCTCGAGTCGGCCGACAAACGGAATTGCGCTCGCCTTGAGCAGGCCGGATTTCGGCGCCGCGAGCGTGATGGTAATGGTTGCGCGAATCGCCACCCCCTCCGGTTGCCCGCTTTCGGCATTCAAGCCAGAAGGAACATCGACAGTCAGAATTGGCACCGCCGCTTGATTGAGGCGTTCGATTAGTTTTTCCCAAGGCGCGCTCAGGAGTCGGTTGATCCCGATTCCAAAGAGGCCATCGATAATAAGCGCGGGTCGTTGGGCGAGGTGAGCATCGAGGTCTTCCATCGCTCCGTCGGCATCGGTAACGTTCAACAAATGAACTTCACGTTCTTGCAGATGCTGGAGGGCTTCGCGCGCATCTTCGCCGTTGTGACCCTTGCCCGCCACGATCAGGATCCGGTCCAGGGGTCGCGTCAATTCCAGAGAGCGCTTCGCAATAATCACGCCGACGCGCCGGATGACCTCAGGTTCGGTGCGACCCGCCGCCCAGCTCGCCCCTTCCCATTCGCGCATCTGGCTGACGCTAATTACTGGAATTGGCATGGTGGGAGCATCAGCGAAAAGAATCTTCGTCTCCAGTTAAATTGTCGCCGAAGGGGAACCGCAAAGGGAATATCGGCGCTTGACGAAGACCAGTTCCGGAATCACGAGACGTTCCGGTATGAGCTAACCAGAACTACGAATGATATTGATTGAGCTTGGGATAAGCTGCCCGAGCGACAGCGTATTCCATCACTAAACAACTGAATTACGAATTACTTCAAATAATCCATCAGCGACAGACGCAAAATCGTCGCGCCGCTTTGTAGAGCGGCTTGATAGGCGGTTTGAGTTGCGTTCAGATGCACGAGGGTTTCGGCGAGATCGGCATCGGCCTCCTTGGAAACCAAACTTTGTAACGACGTAATCCGGTTCGACGCGAGAGTGGCCGTTGTTTCGAGCCGGGCCATGACCGCGCCACTGTCGGCGACGTGAGAAATAATGTTCTCTTCGTCAAGCGCGAGTGCAGGGCGGTCTGA
>JBDTOW010000235.1:0-6435 GCA_039933075.1 Verrucomicrobiota bacterium
TCGCGTTCCATGGGTTCTCAAGGATAAGGATGGAAATTGAAATCCCGGAAAGGCCGACCAATCCCGCGAGCTAGAATCTTTATTTTTATCACAACATTCATTCTTATCCGGATCGCGTTCTCGAAACCAGACGCATTTTCCAAACTTACAAGTTGAATTCCGGCCCCAGATAGATTTCGCGCGCCTTAGAATCGTTGGCCAGAAACTCCGCGGTACCCTGGCAGGCAACCTCGCCCTTCACAATAATGTAGCCGCGATCGATGAGCTTGAGCATCTCGCGAACGCCGTGGTCCGTGATGAGAATGCCGAGGCCGCGCTCTTTCAGTCGGCGGACGATTTTCTGCACTTCGTAAACCGCGATGGGATCGATGCCCGCAAATGGCTCGTCGAGCAGCAACAATTTGGGGCTGGTCACCAGGGCGCGCGTAATTTCCAGGCGGCGCTTTTCGCCACCACTGAGCGTATAAGCCATGTTCTTCGCCAGCGGCGTAAGGTCGAGTTCATCGAGCAGATATTTGAGTCTCACCTGGCGCTCCTGGCGGTCCATCTTGCACGTTTCCAAAATCGCCAGGAGATTCTGCTCCACCGTGAGCTTGCGGAACACCGAGGGTTCCTGGGTCAAATAGCCGATGCCCAGTCGGGCCCGTTGGTGCATGGGCAGATGGCTGATCTCCTTTTGCTGAAACTTCACGCCGCCTTCGTCGGGCTTTACGACGCCAACCACCATGTTGAACGTGGTGGTTTTGCCCGCGCCGTTTGGGCCCAATAAGCCGACGATTTCCCCGGGATTGACCTCAATCGAAACACCGTTCACCACGCGCCGATGGCGGTACGATTTAACGAGGTTTTCGGTTGCGATCAGGCTCATACAAGGTTCAACCGGCATTGACTGTTTCATGAAACTACGGGCGCGCCGCTGCCGCCGCCTTCGGTTTATTGATTAGCTCGGGCGGCATCTGCAGTTTGAACGGGCCCTCGGCGCTGAAAGTGTTTTTTAGATTATCCAAAATCAGAACGGTTTTCGTCGAACCGATAATTTTAACTTTTTTGGCGGTGACAATGACCGGGTCGTCACTCAGCCGGATTAATTGATCCGCTGTCGTGAACTCGATCAAGCCGCCGGTCGCCCGCGTTCCGACCCGTTCCATCACCACGTTTTGACGCGCCTCGACCTTCTCGACCTGGCTTCCGTTACCCGCCATAAAAGCCACGACACTGTCACTGGTCAATTTCCAGGGGGCGTTGCTGGCGCTCAAATTGCCGAAAATGAGCGGCGACGGCTTGGCTTTCGCAGTCGGACGAGGCTGCGGGTCTGGGACTGGCCGGCCCAATTGTTCCATGACCACATTGCGGTTCGCATCAATTCTTTGAACCTGATTATTGGTCAGAGATAAGGTCAGATGCATGGACTGGCAAGCCAAGCTCCATTCCGGGTGCTGAATGCGCACCTCGCCGGTAAAGTCCGCCGCGCCGGGTTTCACCGTGTATGCTTCTGACAAAACTTCCAGCGGCTCTTCACTGAAACTGAAAACGTTTGTCGCGCCGGAAGCAGCCGCTCCTCCAGCTTCAGAAGGTCTGTGCGCCAGCGGCAGGATTTTTATCGACGAATTGCCGGAGGCTTCAAATTGCTTCTGCATCAAATCTATTTTCAGATTATCCGCCTTGCCCAGGAATCGTTCCGTTGCCCAGTTCGGCTGGCCGGTGAATTGCACGATTCGCTCCTCCGGACTTTGGATCGTATACACCATTCGTTCCCCGTTGATGCGGACCGTTTCATCTTTGTCCCGAAGCTCGGCGACAACCCTTTGTTCGGCGACGATTCCTTCGACCTGGTTGTCTTCGGTCAAGTTTACTCTCATCCAGCCGCAATTAAGCTTCATCTTGTCCGCCTGGATCGCGGCGACATTTTCCCGGAAAATCACTTCGCCGGGCCGTGAATGGATTTCTCCAGACGAAATCTCGAGCGGGTCGAAAGCGGCCCCCGCGACTTTCGATGGTTTCGGCACCGGCGTTGCCAGGAGTGATCGTGAAAGCAATTTTAAATTCGCGTTTCCTTTGGCGGTGAATTCCCGTTCCTTGGGCTTCAACACGAGCAGGTCCGCCTTTCCTTCCGACTGTTTGATTTGCCAGGTGGCATTTCCGGTGACTTCGACGACAGCCGACGCGTTGGGGGCGACCGTATAAACTGCCTTTGCGCCCGAAATCCTCCCGTCGTTCCCCTTTTCCTTAAGATCGATAATCACATCCTGTTCGGCGACCACGTTTTGAACCTGATGAGATTCCACGAGCAGTTTGATGCGCAGGTTTCCCGCAGTTAATTTCAGCTTGTCGCCGTCTTTCGCCACGACATCCCCCTGGTAGAGCGCGACGCCCGATTTGAATTCATACTCAAAATGTTTCGCAGTGATGTCAAATGTTTGGGCGGCGCCTGCCGTCACGCGCGCGGGAATGCCATTCGTTTCGTTGGACGGCCTGCGGATAACCGTGTGGACATTGTTGGAAATGATCAGGGTGGAGTTCGTCTTCGATTGCCCCCACAAAAAGCCGGTCCCGGTAATGCTAAACATCTCATTGCCGGAACGAACGGTTAAATTACCTGCCGATGTGATTGTGGAATCCTTTAGATTATAGATGCTCTCTGGAGCCTCGATAATCAATGCGACGTCTCCCTTGTCGTTCAAATAGGTGGCGGTTGTGTTAATCAACCGCAGTTGGCCGGTTTTGAGGATCGGTCTGGCTTCCGCCCCGGCAATGTAGCCTTTAAGCCGGCCAGTTTGCGGATCATAGAGAGGAGCCTTGTATCCTTTGGTGACGCCCACCTGCGCCCAGGCGGACGCCATTACGAGCCAGGCCGTGCAAAACCAGATAATCAGGAAAGTGCCCAACCGGCGACAGCGTGCGGATTGGTTCATGCGGTTCAGGCCGAGTATTCTTCGATCAACCGGGACCATTTGCGCTGGGCTTTCAAAATCAGTTCAACGACCTCACGCACTGCGCCACGACCGCCCGGCGACTTCGTTACGAAATCGGCCATCGCCCTTGCTTCCGCGTTTCCATTGGGAACAGCCACAGCGACGCCCGCTCTCTTCAATGCACCCAGGTCAACAATATCGTCGCCCATATAACAAACTTCCAACCAGCTTGATCCTGTCTGACCGAGAATCTCTTCGATTGCATCAACTTTCTTTCCCTTTTGTTGATAAAGAAAGTCGATTTTCAACTCTTCGGCGCGCAGGGTCGTGGCGGGCGAAGGACGATTCGAGATCCATCCGACTTTGATCCCTTCCCGCATCAGCAGCAACATTCCCAATCCATCCTGAATGTTAAACCGCTTGATCTCGTTCTCCACGCCGACCCAGACGGAAGCATCCGTCAACACGCCATCCACATCGCACAGGAATAATTTTATCCGCGTCAGTTTGCGGTTAAGGCTTGAAGGCCTGGGGAGGTTCTGCGCTCGCCTTTTGGCGCTCGATGCTTGGGCTTTCATGTCACAGCAGCGTGGACCTTCAGACAGGTTGCAAGAAGTTTGGGCATGTCCGCGAGCGGGATCATGTTAGGACCATCACTGAGTGCCTGATCCGGATTTGGATGGGTCTCGAGAAAAAGACCGTTCGCGCCAGCGGCGAGCGCGCAACGCGCCAGGACGGGAGCAAACTCACGCTGGCCGCTCGAACGGGTCCCTGAAGCGCCGGGCAATTGCACGGAATGCGTAGCGTCAAAGATCACCGGAAAGCCAAAATGTCGCAGGATGGGAATCGAACGCATATCAACCACCAGATTGTTGTAACCAAATGTCGTGCCCCGCTCGGTCACCAGTAATTTTGTTCCGCCCGCTTCGACAGCTTTTCGCACAACTTGTCCCATCTCGTGAGGGGACAAAAACTGTCCTTTCTTGAGGTTCACAATTCGGCCCGTTCGTACGGCGGCGTGGATCAGATCGGTTTGACGGCAAAGAAAGGCCGGAATCTGCAGGATATCGACAACTCCGCCCGCTGTTCGCACTTGCTCTTCGGTGTGGACATCCGTCAAAACCGGCACGCCCAATTCGGACCGGATCTTGCCTAGAATTCTCAGGCCCTCGTCAATACCCGGTCCGCGGAAGGACCTGGGGGAAGTGCGATTGGCTTTATCATAGCTGGCCTTGAAAATGAAACTGAACCCCAACCGCTCGCAGATCTTCCTCAGTGCGGCAGCAACCCGCACACAAAGCTTTTCGCTTTCAATCACGCAAGGCCCAGCGATTAGACTTAGCCGCTGCGACGCGGCGAGCGCTTGCCAAACATTATCGGTTTGCTTCGGCACATCGGTTTTCTATCAGTCATTTTACCGGGTGTAAATGACTGTGCGGTGATTGCCGGGTGGCTAGATAACCATGCCGTGGGGGATGACTCCGCCTTTCGGAATGATCACCACTCCATCACGAATGTAGTAGAGTGGATGGTCCAGATGCTCGGGTTTGCCGGCGGGCGTGATCACCACGTCATTGCCGATGCGCGCGTTCTTGTCGATGATCGCATTTTCGATCCGCGCGTTAACGCCAATGCCAAGCCGCGGACGTCCGGCCGCCTCATTGTGCGCAATCGACTCGCCCGACTCGTAAAAGTCGCAGCCTAATAAGATCACACGATTTAATTGCGTTCCCGCGCCGACCGTGCTCCGGATTCCAATGATGGAATTCGTAATGCGGGAGTGATTAATAATGCAGCCGTCGGCCACCACGGCATGATCGATTACGGCGCCGTTGATTTTGGATCCAGGCAGAAAGCGCGGCCGGGTGAAAATTGGCGCGCTCATGTCGAAGAAATTAAAGCGCGGCAGTTCAGAGGTCACGTCTAGATTCGCCTCGAAGAAGGAACGGATGGTCCCAATGTCTTCCCAATAGCCCTGGAAAATATAGGAATGAACCCGGTGAGTTTGAATTGCGCCAGGGATGATATGTTTGCCGAAATCGGTGTGCGCATTATTATCTAGCAGTTTGAGCAGGACGTCGCGATTGAAGACGTAGATGCCCATCGAGGCGAGGAAGAATTCCTGATCGCCCGTGATACCCAATGTGCCGTACCAATCCCGTTCCAGGCGCAATGAATCCAAGACTTCAGCTTCCTTTGGTTTCTCAACAAAACGGGTAATGCGGCGTTCCGCATTGATCTGCATGATCCCGAGCGATTGCGCCTCGGGGCGCCCCAGGGGAATTGTCGCGATCGTCAAATCCGCGCCACTTTCGGCATGCTGCGCGATGAGCGGGCGGAAATCCATTCGATACAACTGGTCGCCACTGAGAATAAGTGCATAATCAAAGTCGTGATTCAGGAAATGCACCAGATTCTTGCGCACCGCGTCGGCCGTGCCCTGATACCACGAGGTGTCCGAAAAGGTTTGTTCGGCCGCGAGAATCTCGACGAAGCCCCCATAGAAGTGATCAAATTTGTAGGACTGGGAAATATGGCGATGCAACGAAGCGGAATTGAACTGCGTGAGAAGATAGACCCGTCTCAACCCGGAATTGATGCAATTGGAGATGGGAATATCGACCAGCCGATATTTGCCCGCTAATGGCACAGCGGGTTTCGAACGTTCCTTGGTCAAAGGAAACAGCCTGCTCCCTTGCCCGCCGCCCATGATTACGGAAAGAACATCGCTGGTATTGACTGACATGCGTGCATTGGCGTGTGGCATAAAGAAGTCCCTTCTTGCGAACTAGTCCGGCCATGTTATAGCGTGACGCGGGCCGAAAGAGCAAGATACATTGCAGTAAACCCTCAACTCCAGGCACGAAATCTAAATGTGTGGCATCGTTGGTTACGTCGGCAGGCAACAGGCAGCGCCCATTATTCTTGAAGGTCTTCGACGGCTCGAATATCGCGGCTACGATAGCGCCGGTATCTGCATTCTCGACCACGGAAAGCTGCAAACGCGCAAGAAAAAAGGCAAGCTGGACGAGGGCCTCGCCAAGTTGGTCCAAAGCAATCCCGTGCATGGCTCCATCGGGATCGGCCACACGCGTTGGGCGACCCACGGACCTCCCACCGACGAAAATTCGCACCCGCACCTCGACCAAAGCGGTCGCATCGCGATCGTGCACAACGGGGTGATTGAAAATTACGAACGGCTGAAGGAACGCTTGATGGCGGCAGGGCACGACTTCCATTCTTCGACCGATACCGAAATCCTCGCTCATCTGATCGGCGAACACTATGCCGCGCTCAATGGGCAGAGCAGCGACGACATTCATCCTCTGGCCCAGGCGGTGACCAATGCCTTGAAAGAAGTCATCGGCGCCTACGGCATCGCGGTCGTTTGCTCGGAACATCCGAACGTGCTGGTCGGCGCACGCCGTGGTTCGCCGCTGCTCGTCGGTGTCGGGCAGGGCGAAAACTTCCTGGCCAGCGACGCCAGCGCGGTCGTCGCCCATACGCGTCAGGTCGTGTATCT
>JBDTOW010000236.1:0-6434 GCA_039933075.1 Verrucomicrobiota bacterium
CCCGAAAAGGGGCGGCATGAAGCCAATGAACGGGGCGGGGACGGCTCGTCCCCGGTTGGCGTCCTGGCGGCGGCGGTTGAAATGGGGACGAGCCGTCCCCTCCCCGTTCATTGGCAGGCTCTAACTTTTCTGGAGACTGAGCTCCGTCACCACGGCTGCCACGGTTTGGTGTTGGTTTTGATGATTTCACAAATCTTTCGCGCAGCGGAAGCCGAGGTTGTGAACGCAATAATCCGCTTTGAGGCTGCTGCGAAATCCGTAGCGCATGAACGCGGGAAAATTCTCCACATCCTTCGCTCCAATCGCTCCCGCGCCGCAGAAAAGTTCGCGGTCAAGGCCGCTGTCGTTGCGCGCGTCGCCGGTGACCATGGCGGTGTTGAAATCCGAAACCCATTCCCAGACGAGTCCGTGCAAGTCGCGCACGCCCCAGAGATTCGCGCAGTCCAAACCGACGGCGGAAAGTTTCGCCGGCGAGGGCATGGAATACCATCGCAACACCTGCCGTTTGAACTCAGCGTCGTTCTCGCCGTCCGCCCGCGTCGGGCTGGCGGAAGCGGCGTATTCCCATTCGGCGACAGTTGGCAGACGTTTTCCTTTCCATTGCCCGTAAGCTTTCGCGGCGAACCATGAGACCTGAGTGACCGGAACATTTGCCGGCGCGTTTGTGCCGGGGTCAAGATCGCCAGCCCAATGTTTCAGATACGATTCGTCGCCGAAAATGCGTTTCACCAGCGACCGCTGCCAACGCGGATTGGCGCGGACGAATTCGAGATAGTCGCCGTTCGTCACGGGCAGCACGTCGAGATAAAAACTTTTGACCGGCACCTCCTTCAAATCCGTCACGGCGCGAAACAACGGGCGATAGACGCCGTCAGGAATCCGCGCCATGCCCTGGTTTGGAGTTCCGCGTTCAGGCGGTTCGTGCCGGCTAGAGCCGGAACTATGAACGGGGTCAGCCTGCCCGCGCGTCGTGAAAGCGCACGCGAAAAGCGCGGCGAGACAGATTGAATCGCGGATTGCCAGCATGGCCCGGTCCCTTCAACTTTGGTTCACTCGAAGCTGCTCTTGGCCGGTGGCGCCGGCGTTTCCTGGCGAATCCTCGCGACTTCCTGAATGGTCCCGGCGTCACCGGTGTTGCCCCAACTGTTGCGCACGTAGGTCAGCACGTTCGCGATTTGGTCGTCTGTCAAATAAGCCATCGAGATCATCGTGCCATTGTAGGTTTTGCCATTCACGGTGATCTCACCCGTGCGTCCCGCGACGACGCCGCGAATGATGTTGCCCTTGTCGCTGCCCGTCAGAAAGTCGGACTTCGCCAGGGGCGGAATTTGATCAGGAACGCCCTGGCCTTCGGGTTGATGGCACACAAAGCAGGTTTGCAGGTAAACCGATTTGCCTTTTTGAATTTGAATTTCTTTCGTCAACCCGGCGATCTTCGGATTGCTTTTGATTTCCTGCGCGACCTCGGCCTTCAATGCGGCAACTCTCTTTTCCGCCTCGCCGCCTTCCACCGCCTTGCCCAGATAGACCGCGTCCACTTCCTTGCCCGAATAGACGATGAGATTTTGTGGCCCTTCGACTTTCAACATGCCGAGCGCGCCCTTGTTAAACGCGCGGAACAGCGCGTGATCCACCAGAACATAAGTTCCGGGAACCTCGACCTTGAATTCCATCATCGCCGCGCCCCCCGCGGGAATCGCCGTCGTCTGCACATTGTGCTGGCTGGGCGTCGTGCCGCCTTCCTGATAGACCGTGTCGAAAATCTCGCCGATGACGTGGAATGAGGACGTGAGATTCGGTCCGCCGTTACCGACATACAAACGGATTGTTTCGCCAGCTTTCGCGGTGAGCGCCTTGTCGCCGACCAGTGAACCGACCGCGCCATTGAACACGACATACGACGGCCGTTCATCCGTGGCTTTGTTCATGTCGAAACCTTGCAAGCCTTCCTCCCCGTAACCACCGATCGTGTAAAACTCGCCCTGCATCACGTAATACTCGCGGTCCACCGGCGGCAAACCTTCCTTCGGCTCAACGAGAATTAAACCATACATGCCGTTGCCGACGTGCATCCCAACGGGCGCGGTGGCGCAGTGATAAATGAACAGGCCCGGATTGAGCGCCTTGAAAGAAAATTGCGACGTGTGACCCGGCGCGGTAAACGACGATGCGGCGCCGCCGCCCGGCCCGGTGACCGCGTGCAGGTCAATGTTGTGCGGCATCTTATTATCCTGATGATTGTTCAAATGAAATTCCACGTTGTCGCCTTCACGTATGCGAATGAAACTTCCCGGGACATTCCCGCCGAAAGTCCAGAAGACATAGTCCACCCCGTCGGCCAGCCGCCTGGTTACTTCAATCACCTCCAGGTTGACGATGACTTTGGTGGCGTGCTTGCGCGTGATGGGCGGCGGCACGTGCGGCGCTTGCGCGAGGACGGCGTTTTCGGCGCCCGTGATGCTGGAGTCCGTGCCCTCGGCAGCGAGGCCTTTGGGCCTGATGGCATCGGCCCCGGCGGCCGACGCGATGGTGAACGTGCCGAATGTCAGCGCGGTGACGAGAGCAAGGGGGCGAAGATTTGACAATAATTTCGTTTTCATAGACGAGAAGCTTCATGGCCGCGTCGCGAGAAATACTCATCGCAACGGCAAGTTAGCCAAGGTTGACGTAGTCCGGTTTCATCATGGGATCATTTGCCGGCGTCCCAGAAGGAAACCAATCAACGCACCCACACCGACGGCGATGCCGATGGCTTGATAGGGATGATCACGAACGGTCTCGTCAGCAGCCTTGGCTCCTTCGATCGCTTTCTCGCGCACGCGGCCATAGATTTCTTTGCCTTTGTCCAGAGCAGCCTCGAGGCGTTTGCGGGCGTCCGCGACTTTTTCTCCGGCCACGTCGGCAGTGGCAGCCAGCAGGGCGCGCGCATCTTCGGCGAGCGTGCCCATGTCATTGCGATCTGCTTGTGTGTGTTTGTTCATAATCTTCTATGCTTTCTTCTGTCTTTGCTCCGATTGACTCAACAGGGTCGATCACCCGGCGATTTGAAGTATTCCAACAAGCCCGCCTTTTCGGCATTGGCGAGCCCCGGGTTGAGATCGCCAAACAGCCTCTTGCCGCCCCGCATCCCGCTTTTGCTCCGATCAAAGTAAACCCGAAGAAGAGTGAGGACGCTATGGGGTGTTACCCTACCTGAGATTTCAGGAGGTCAGGTGGGCTTGGGGGGGCTTGGGGGTCGATCCGTCCAGTCCAGTTTGACACAACGCGGAAGTAGGCTACTGTCGATACGTTTCACACAGGCACGCAGACAAGGAGAAGTAATTATGAAGAGCATTACCCGCGGAACTATTGATCCCATTACACCAGAAAACTCGAAACTACATTTGCAGCCCTCAAGATGGAGCGAATCATCCGAGCGGCTGTTTTGCTCCTTCTCTCGGTCCTGTCTAATCCTGTTCGCCCTTTTAGCGCTGGCGTCAACCGCCCAGGCACACCGCATCGTCGGCATCACAGCTTGTGATTGCACCACTCTGACATTTCAGTTGACCGGGTGGTGGGGAAGGCCCGTGGTAGCTACGCTTGGCGGAGTGGAACTTACCAGCATCTTTGATAACGCGACTCAAACACTCACCGCGTCCAGGCCGCCCAACCTAACTGCTGGCACTTATTCGCTGATCATTACCCAGGTTGCGCCAGATGGCGGGACACTTACCTCGACGGCAAATGTTTCTATTTGTGGTTGTGTTTCTGTTCCTTGTGACTGTCCCGCTGGACCACAGGGTCCGGCAGGTGCAACGGGAGCTAAAGGCGCGACAGGTTTAACAGGTTTAACAGGTCCAGCAGGTCCAGCGGGTCCAGCGGGAGCAGCAGGTGCAACCGGCCCACAGGGAGCAGCGGGAACATCGGGATCAGGCTCATCCATATATGGGTATATTTACAATGTAAGTGCTGAAACTGTAGCGGTGGAGGCGGATGTCACCTTCAGTAACAATGGCATTCTTACCGCTGGAATTATCCACGCCCCTGGGACAACTGGTGTGCAAATTACCAGCGCGGGCGACTACAAGATCACCTTGTCGGTGTCTGGCACGGAACCAAACCAATTCGCACTATTCAAAAACGGCAGCCTTGTTGCAGGAGCTGTTTATGGTTCAGGGGCGGGCACGCAGCAAAACAACGGCCAGGCCATCGTTGCTGTGTCTGCCGGCGATTCCCTTACCCTTCGAAATCACACTTCTTCCGCCGCCGTTGGCCTGGCTACTCCGATCGGAGGGACAGTGGCAGCCGTAAACGCTTCTGTTCTCATTCAAAAGCTAAATTAGCTTCGAGCTCATGAAAACATTCTCGAAAAGATCGGCAACGAAGAAGGGCAAGTTCCTCCACACGACGCCGTCCGCATTCGAGTCTTGACGCACAATATTGGAAGACGCAGGGGATCTCGCAAGAGATCCCCTCTTGATTTGCAGGAATCTGTGCTCAGCCGAAAGACCATGTTTTCCTGCGGTTCTGTGCTCAGGGGGCTCATGATCGCGGTCTTACTTCGCGGCTGGCCAAATGTCCGTGGCCTTCCAAAACATTTCATCCAGATTCTTGACTGCTTCGGGCTAGATTTTATCATAGTCGAATTTCAGAGACCTGAAATCAGCTATGAAAACGAACACGTTGGGAGCCACAATTCGTGGAGCGGCAATCTTGATCCTCGGCACGAGTTTAGTTTCAAAAACTTCTGCGCAAGTAACCATTAGCGACTTTGACACGGTTCGGCCTATGACGGACCTCACTATCGGAGACTCCTCCTGGTCTTCCCCGGGTGATACGATTACCGAAGCAGGTCATCAGACGGTAGGTTTGTTCACTGCTTCGCAGGCTGGAGGAGGGGCTGCTTCTTTTGGCGCGCTTAATCTTGGGGCGAACACCTCTCTCGCACTGACAGCAAGCAAAATTGATGGCGTCAGCGGTGGGGTGTTCCGAGTGATCTTGGCGAGTGGACTTGGCTTTAATTCGACCTGGGATTTCAATCCTAGTTCTTTTCCAAGTCAGTCCTCCGCAAATACGGCGAACACGGGAAATTTTGGGACAATCGAGCTGAATCTTGCCGCTCCGGACGCCATAGGATCAACCGGCCCCGCGGACTTAGCTGCGATCACCTCCTTCACCATGACTGGTAATAGTGGAACATCAATTTTTGAGGCTCGTTTTGATAATTTAGCCGCGGTGCCAGAGCCCCATCCGTTTGCATTAGTGATTGGTGTTGGCTTACTCGGGTTCGGTGCTTACAAGCGACTTCGACTACAACAAAAAGTGGTCCATTGCGGAATCAGTCGCCGTTGCGACAGCACCGGCGAATCGCCAGATAGCCAATGAGTACGCCTATACCCAGCGCGATGCCGATGGCTTGATAGGGATGATTACTCGCTTAACCTGAGGCGCGGCGCTTCTTCGTTTTTGGCAAAGAATCACCCTCCTTTCCGCAGCTCGCTTTGGGGCAGCAGGCGCGACTGCCGAAGAGGTGGTTCACAGCGATCTGAGGTATTCCAACAAGCCCGCCTTTTCCGCGCCGGTCCGTGTTAAGATGGCCAAACAGGACATCCCACCTTTGCTCCGATCAACTCGTCAGTAACATCTTGGTTGCGGACTGCCGCCGCCGCGAGCGAGAAGTTCTTTGATGTGCTTGAGATTCCAGATTCCGCGGACCTCCTCCGCGGCGCCGATCTTCGCGCCAACAATGAGGAGGTCGTAAGCTTCTTCGTACCACGTTCCCACAAGGAGGCGACGGACTCGGACGGTGTTCACTTGGTGCCCTTCTGAATTCCTGCACCGGCTTTTTCCACATCCTTGCCGAAGCCATGTGCTGTGTTGCATCCGGTGCCGGTAATGGCCAGGAGCGAGGTGAGGAGTAGTAGAACAGCGATGCGTTTGGTTACTGTGATCATAGTTTTGTGTTTAGGTTGAGGTGGCCGGCTGGGCTCAAGGCGCGATTTTGTCGCTCACCCACTGGCGCGCCTGTTGAACCTCGCAGGCTTTTGGGGAACCGGCTTTCACGTTGTGCCAGGTGGATTCGGTGGCGTTCTTGACACCAGTTTGTTTTCACCACTGTAATTTTCGTTTCTCTGCGGCCTTGTGTCCGGCATTCAACTCCGCAATCCGCGGTCCCGCTTGTCCGGCGCGCTTTTGGCAACTCCGCTGTCTGGGTAACTTGGGATGCAGCGGTGAATTCATCGCTGACATTCTCCTTCGCGGAGAGGAGACCGGCCAATACTTTGTTTGCATCGCGCCGATAGCCGCCGGCTATGGAGCTGTTGAGACTGGCGCGTGGCCGGAGATATTTTGTTGCGGTGGCGGGCTTGTCTTACCTGATCCGCTAAAACAAAAAGAGGCTCTTTTGCAAGAGCCCCGATGTTTCCAACATTTTAGATTCAAAACTAATTTAGTTT
>JBDTOW010000237.1:0-6415 GCA_039933075.1 Verrucomicrobiota bacterium
AGCCCGATGCTCCGGTGCAGATTCGCGGTTGTTTCAGTCCGATTGCCACGGCGAGCCAATACCCGCTGTTGAAAATCGAAGGGGAAATCGTCCGCACCAATCTCGACAGCGATGGCGACGGGTTGCCGGACGATTGGGAAAACTTTTACTTCGGCTCGCTCATCAACGGTGCGACAAATGATCTGGACGGAGATGGGGCCAGCAATCTGGCCGAGTATCAAGCCAGAACAAGCCCCACCGTCAGCACGAATTTGTTCCGGGTGCTCTCCGTCGAGCGGCAGGGTAATGTCGCCGAGCTTCATTTCACGTTTGCCCCAGGCCGTGATTGTTCCGCCGACTGGTCGAACGATTTGCAGCACTGGCAAACGGTGACCAATCCGCCGCTGTCGTTTTCATCCGCGTGGCTGGCGAAGACGGGAACGAACCTGGTTTATCCCTCACCCGTTTATTCGGTTTGGCGTGACACCAACGCGACCAACCCGCAACGCTTTTATCGCATCGGCGCTCAATAGGTCGATGAATTTCGCTTCGCGACAACGGGCTTTTACGCTCATCGAATTGCTGGCGGTTATCGCCATCATTGCGATTCTCGCGGCGATGCTTTTGCCGTCCCTCGCCAAGGCCAAAACCAAGGCGCGAATGATTGAAGAAATGTCCGCCGGACGGCAGCTCATGCTCGGCGTCCAGATGTATGCGGACGATCACGACGGCGCGGTTTTCCCCGGTTACGTCAGCGATTTCAGCGCGGTGGATGACAGCGGCAAGCTGTTGAGCTTTCCAGTGAACGCGCGCTATCCGTGGCGCATCGTTCCTTACCTCTCCAGCTCGATGCAATTGATCTACTCCGGCCAGAACCGCGCCAAGCTCGCCCAGCTTCAATCGGAGAGTCACGAGGATTACGTTTATTCCGTCAGCCTTTTCCCCTCCCTCGGCATTAACGCTTTTTTCATGGGTGGCAATCAGAGTGAATTTCCGGCAACCGAGGCCAATGCTCAATTCGGCGGCGGCACCGTTATCACCAAAATGAGCGATGCCCGACATCCCTCTGAACTGCTGGTGTTCATCTCCGCGCGCTCGGCAGTGGCCGGAAACAACGCGCAGGGTTATTACCAGGTGACTCCACCCTATCTCAAGTCGCGGCAATGGGCGGCAAACTTTTCGCCGTCGCTCTCGCCGCATCAGTGGGGTTTCGTCGCCCCCCGGTTCAGCCGCCGCGCCGTCGCAGCCATGCTGGACGGTCACGTTGCGAATTTCGGTCTGCAAGAAATGCAGGACATGCGCCACTGGTGCAATACCGCCGACCGGTCCGATTTCATTCTTCAACCCAAGCCGTGAATCATCCCCCAATAACTGCATGAAGAAATCCATTTCCATCTGTTTGCTTTCGTCTCTGACTTTCGCCGCGTCGCTTCCCGGCTGTGCGACGCAACCATCCGGCGGGCGAGCTTCCGCAGAGATTCCTGCCACGTCACTCGCTCCGCTGCCCGAGACCGTGACCAGTTTCGGCGCGGTCACGGTCAGTGGCTGGCTCTACGCTTTCGGCGGACACAAAGGCGAGCGTCACGAATATTCCATCGAAATGGTCAGCGGTTCGTTTCACCGTCTGCGGTTAAGTGATGGCCGCGCGTGGGAATCCCTCCCGTCCGCCGCGCCCGGACAGGGCCAGCCATTGGTCGCGCACGGCGGTTACATCTATCGAGTAGGCGGCATGGCCGCGCGGAATCATGCGGACGCGAAACAGGATTTGTATTCCATGACACTCGCGCAGCGATTTGATCCACGCAAAGGACGCTGGGAAGATGTCGCGCCATTGCCCGCGTCGCGTTCCAGCCACGATGCCGTTGTTATCGGCGATAAACTTTATGTGGCCGGCGGCTGGCAGCTTATCGGCGGCACCAACAAACCCGCCTGGTCCGCCAATGGGCTTGTGCTCGACCTTGCCCATCCGCAAGCGGGCTGGCGCGAATTCCCGCAGCCGTTCCGGCGCCGCGCCCTCGCATTGGCGGCGCTCGGCTCGCGCATATTTTGCATCGGGGGTATGGACAGCGACAATCAGCCGACACTGGCTGTGGACGTTTACGACACAGCCAGCGGCCAATGGGCAAAGGGCCCCGAGTTGCCGCCGGGAAAGCACAAGGGCTTCAGTTGCTCGGCCATTGCGCAGGGCGATAAAATCTACGTCACTGCCTTCCAAGGCGACCTCCTGCGGCTCGCAAGCGATTCCCACTCGTGGGAAGTGGTCGGACGTTTGGAACATCCGCGCATGGCCCACCGGCTTGTTACCGCCGGCCCGACACAACTCATCGCACTAGGCGGTGAAGACGGTGAAGACAAGCGGACTGAATTGGAGTTGCTCACCCCCGCAGCGAAACCACCGGTTGCAGAAAAGCCTGTCATGACACCCAGTCAAGCCGCCGCCACGAATGCCCATGAGTAAAAACATTTTGAACCCCACGCTTATGATTCGCCTGCTCCTTCAACGGTTGTGCGCGCTCGCCATCTGCGCGATGAACTCCGCCCTTGCTCATTCCGTCTGGATTGAACCCAGCAATGGCCAACTCGTCATCCGTTTCGCTGAGCCGGATGGGAAATTTGAAAAATCGCCCGGCTATCTCGACAGCTTGTCCGCTCCTATTGCTGTTATCCTCGTCACCAACGCGCCCGCGTCAGTCGAAACGCTCAAGAAGGCAGATCACTTTCTCCTTGTTGGCGCGTCGCCCACCAACGCAGCATGCGCCGAAACCAGCTTTACCGTCCGAGCCGGACGCAAGCCGAACTTCTATGCCCGCTGGCAGCCCGCCGGAGCGGTTGCGGCCACGCTACTGCTTACGTTTGACCTGGTGCCCACTGCCAAGGCGGGCGAAGTGCGCGCCTATTTTCGCGGCAAGCCGCTCGGCGATATCAAGGCCACGCTCCGTACGCCGGAAGAAAAGGAATTGGAAATCACCGCTGACGGTGAAGGCTTCCTCCGCTTCGAGCCGAAACAACCCGGTCAATATCTCCTGACCATCGCCCATCATCGCGAGCCGTTGGCGGGTTTCCATGGCGGACGGCCCTATGAACAGACCAGCCACAACGTCGCGCTGAGTTGGCGTCAACCTTGAGAGGAAGTTGACTATTCCATCCGACGAGGTTCATCCAATTTCATCTGGAACTCATTTTTTACTTGCATCGCTTATTGCGATTGAGACATAATCTCGTTTCATGTTACCAAGACTTTCCTCCGCGTTTCTGATCGGAGCTTCCCTGCTTCTGACTGTTCCAGAGAATTGGGCCAGTCCAAGCCGGCACCGCGGCAAACATTCCCCCAGTCTATTTTCTATCGCGAAGACGAGCGCCCCTGAGCCCGCGGCGGAGGAATTTGACCCGCCTGAAGAAACGATTGGAGAGCGGCTCTTTTTGGAAACCAGGTTTTCACAGTTCTTTTTTGCTCATGCGGGAGGTAATGTGAACGCCCCGCTTTCCGCTGGTGATCCAGCGGTTGATTTCACGCTCACCACCAACCAACCGTTGGCAGGACCGTTCAAAGGCCAGGCCATGAATTGCCGCGCTTGCCATCTGGTGGATGAGTTCACCGAGGGTCCAGGAAATCGCGCTTATGCGGACTTCGCCCGTCGAAGTCCCATCCCCGATCGCGGCGATGGACGCTCGTTTACGCCCCGAAATTCGCCGGGGCTGGTCAATGCCACACTTTCGCGGCCGGGATCGTTTTTCCTGCACTTCGACGGTGAGTTTCCCACCACCAAGGATTTGATCATTGGCACTTACACTGGCCGCAATTTTGGCTGGCTGGCCACGGAGCGAGAACAAGCGATCGCGCATTTCGGCCGTGTGATTCGCGAGGACGACGGCACAGGCGATTTGGCCAAGGAAAATGGCGGGGCCTATGCGGTTGTGCTGGCGGGCGTTGACCCAGCCATTCCGTCGGAGTTCCGCATCCCGGCGGAATTTCGGATTGATGTTGCCACGGCCTCGGATGAGCAGATTCTGGATGCCGCCGCGGCGTTGGTGGAGGTCTATTTGCTCGGACTTGTATTTGAACTCGACGACAATGGTGAATTCGATGGCTCACCCTACGATTTGTTTCTGAAGAAAAACCATCTGCCACGGCAGCCTGCCCAGGGTGAAACACCGGCGGATTACAGTCGGCGGCTCCTCGCTCTGCTGAATGCAATCCCCATCCCGAACTTTGTCAGCGACGCTGACAACAAGTTCGAAACGCACGATCAGGCTTTCGAATTCGGAACAACGGAATTGACCGGATTGCGCGTATTTTTTGCCACTGCTCCTTCCGCGAATCCTTCGGCAGGCGGTGTGGGTAATTGCATCGCTTGCCATACGGCGCCCAACTTCACCGACTTTTCCTTCCACAACACCGGCGCTACCCAGGAAGAGTACGATGCAGTCCATGGGCAAGGCGCATTCCTGCGTTTAAGAATTCCGGGTTTGTCGGAACGTACGGCAAATTATGATGCGTATCTGCCGCCAACGCCCCTTCATCCACAAGCCACCGGTCCATTCATCACTCCACCCTCACTCGACAACCCCAACGACGTGGACTTGGGCGCCTGGAACGTTTTCGCCAATCCCGATCATCCGCTCGCGCAGCCGGGCTTTGCGGAAGTGTTGGTGAGAAACACACGTGTCCGCTCCCCTGCGGCGCTGCTGCAACGCGCCATCGCTCTTTTCAAGACGTCCGGCCTCCGTGATCTGGGGCACTCAGCGCCCTACCTTCACACCGGACGAATGGACAGCTTGGAGGTTGTCGTGAATTTCTACCTCGACTTCTCGAACCGGTCGCGCAACGGGGAGGTGCGCAATGGCGCTCGGGAATTGAACGGGATGCATCTGGCGCCGGTCGATATCGCCCCATTGGCCGCATTTCTTCGGGCGCTCAACGCAGACTACAACTGAACCTCTCTTTTACCTTGCGGCTTGCCACTATTATGAATCATTTACCGAACCTGCTCCGCTGCTCTTGTGTTTGGCTGGTATTGCTTTCTGCGTCCTTCAAAGGCTCCGCGGCCCTGTCGCCTGTTTCTGCTCGTTCCGACCTCAATGCGACGGACCGACTCGATTGGAATACCGTTGGAGTCGAATACACGCTTCTCCCCAATCCTTTCACAGGACAAACGACACCTGGGCAAATCGGGGTTACGTTGTCGGCGCCGTCTGGAGTTTCGTTTGAACGAGTAAACGAGGGCTCCGGCTGGGTCGGGAATTTCAGTCCAGGGGAGCCGCTTCTTTGGACATTCGATTATTCCGGGCCCGTTACCTTTCGGTTTAATCAGCCGCTTCAAGCGATCGGACTGGATCTCCAGCCGGCTACTCTTTCCCCATTCGTTGCCACAGCCGAAGCTTTCGGCAGCGACTCATCATCGCTTGGGACCCTCGCAATTTCGGGCACGGCTTCATCCTCCTCGTTTCTCGGGCTTCGCAGTGATTCGGGCGAAATCTCAAGCCTGGTCATATCGTTGACATTGCCCGACGGCGGCTACGACGCTTTTGCTTTCAACGGGCCCGCCATCGCAGCCATCCCCGAACCAGGGACGATGTCACTCTTCACGCTGGCCATCGCAATGGCGGCTTTGACACGTGTTCTTCCGAGGGCGGGCCGCAAATCGAACTAGCCAACCGCGGTCCGTCTGGGTAATCCATTTCAGAGAATGGGTTGAAAGCCTCAGTTTTCAATGAAGTGGAAAGCCACTCGTCGCCGACGCTACCTGTTAATCCCGTCCAAAAGTCTCGTGGCATAATCCGGATGGTGGTCAAGTCGGTCTGGCAAAGGGAATGCCAAGGAGCCTTCAACTGTGACAATCCCGTAGAAGGCGAGCGCAAGCGTCCGCTAAATAATCGCAAGCAGACAGAAGCGGACTGAGGGCGAAGCTGTGTAGAGTGACAGCAATTGAAGACTTCACTCAAGCGTTTGACAATTTGCCGCACGGAGATTTCCAGGTCAAAGGCGCTGGTTTCCCAGTGGCAGGTTGTTGTTCCGTTCACGCGGCGCCTGTGGGTGAGCTTCTTTATGAACTCGGCGATGCACCCCTTACTTCACATGAATCATTCCTCGCAAATCTCCGTTTCGACTTACTCGAAAAGTCCCATTTGGCGGCGGTCCGCGTGCGCCGCTATCCTGACACTGCTGCTTGCGACGGTCCCGGCGCACGCCGACGAAAACCCATTCGGCTACACATACTGACAAGTCATTAGTATAGACTACACTCAAGGACTCGGCTAGGGTTGGGGCATGGCAACCATTGATGGACGCACGCTCGATCATAAGACGCTGATGCACATTTGAGGGCGCCAGTCTGAATGGGAGGTTAACGCGGTGTTCTGAAAATGCGCCGAAGATTTGGAGCCTTGGGAAAAGAAAGGGGCGACGGCCTGAAGCCGTCGCACCTTGCGATGGACC
>JBDTOW010000238.1:0-6413 GCA_039933075.1 Verrucomicrobiota bacterium
ATTACCTGCCGGTAAACATGGAGCATGTCGCGCGGAAGGAACGCGGCGCAGTAAGAAAGAATAATGGGCGGGCGGGCGGGCATGGCGACGGCGCGGAACCGTGCGTCAACTTTTTTGCGCCAGAAGAAGCATCCGCTTCATGCGCCGGTGCAAGCGGGGATAAATTGCGAGGGCGATTCTCTCGAACAGCCGCGGAAGCCCGCCGCCGAAATAAAGATTCTCTCCGCCGCGCACGCGCCGGACCTGAAGGCCCGCCTGCGCGAGCAACGCCTCCATTTCCGATACCGAATAAAAATGGTCGTCCACCGGCTGGAACTTGGTGCGCTCGCGCAGATAGCGTTCGATGTGAAACCAGTCCCGGTTGGGCAGAGTGACGAGCAGCCAGCCGCCCGGCTTGAGCACACGGTGGATTTCCGCCAGTCCCTTTTGCACGTCGAGCAGATGTTCCAGCACCTCCGTCGCGAAGACGGCGTCAAAGCTCGCGGAGGGGAAGCCAAGGTTTTCCAAATCGGCTTCGACGATGCGAGCACCTCGGACTCGAATGCGCGCGTTTTCCACCAGTTTTGGCGAGAGATCACAACCATGGAGTTCCAGTTTTACGGGAAGCGAAGCAAGACAAGCCAGCAACGTGCCGTGGCCGCATCCCAGATCGATCACCGCCGCTCCCGCACGGAGGTGCGGGCGCATGAGTTTCACACAGCGCCGATGAAACTTCACTGGCATGAAGCGATCGGCGGGAATTTCGCCGTAGCGGGTTGCTATCTCCGATTTGGAAAGGGGTTCGCTCATCCGGTGGGAGTGCGCGCGTCAGGCAGTCAGGAACTGGCCCGCCCAAACGTTGAGCACCCAGAGACTCCAGAGCCGTTGGGCGTGATTGCGGCCGTGGTTTTGATGTTCGTCCAACAGACGATTGACATGCCTGGCATTTATATAGGGACGCAGAGTCGGGTGCAAGGTTTCCAATCCGGCCCGGATTTGCGCCCGCTCCGATCGCCACCACCGCTCCAACGGCACAGAAAATCCTCGCTTGGGCGCCGCGAGGATTTCCGGTGGCAGATCGGCGGCTACGATGTCGCGCAGCAGCCGCTTGCCCTGGCGGGCGTCGCCTTTCCAATTTGGCGGCAGCCGTGCGCACAATTCAACCAACTCGTGATCGAGAAACGGCGAGCGCACTTCCAGCCCGTGCGCCATGCTGGCGATGTCCATTTTAAACAACAAGTCGTCCGGAAGATAATGAGTGTTGTCCCAGGCCAACATCCGATCCACCGGATCGGACGGCCCATCCCAAAAGGGCGCGAGCATTTCCTCCAAAGCCGCGTTCGTCGCGGCGCGCAGGGCCGGCGTGGCAATGGCGTCGAAGTGCCGTCCGGAGAAAAATTCGCCGGTAAATAGGCTGCGGGTTTCGGGCAGCAAGGCGCCTGTCAGATTGCGGGCAAGTTTGGTGGCCGCCAAGCCCGTGCCACGCAGCGAGGCCAGCGACCAGGACTGTCTCAGATCGCGCGAAAAAATTTCGTTGATCCTTTTTTGCCAGAGCGCGAGTCGGTATTTGTCGTAGCCGGCGAAGGCCTCGTCGCCGCCATCGCCGTTGAGCGCCACCTTGACCTGTCCACGGGTGAGCTGGCAGACCAGAAACGACGGCAGTGCTGATTTGTCAGCGAACGGCTCGCCATAATGCGTGACCAGCTTCGGCAGCAAGCCGAGCAAATCGGTCCGGCCAGCCAACTCGTGGTGGTCCGCGCCGAAATGCCGTGCGGACAGCCGTGCCAGTGCGCTCTCGTCATATTCTTTTTCCGCGAAACCGATGGAAAAAGTCTGGACCCGCTGCCCCAAGTGCCGGGTCAAACGGGCGAGGATGGCGTTCGAATCCAGGCCGCCGCTCAACAACAAACCGAGCGGTACATCGCTGCGCAGCCGAAGCCGGATGCTTTCGTCAAGTTTGTCGCGCACGACGCTTATCGCATCGGAATAATCGCACGTAAGTTTGGGGCCGTAAGCGAGCGACCAGTAACGGCACACTTCCACGCGACCGGCTTGCCAGGTCAGGTAGTGCGCCGGCGGCAGCTTGCGGATTTGCTGGAAAATCGAGCGAGGCGCGGGGATGTAACCCAGCGCCAGATAAGCTTCGAGCGCCGCCGGATCAAGGTCGCGGGAAACGAATTTCGCGGCCAGCAACGGAGCAATTTCCGAACAAAAAACCAGGCTTCCACCGACGACCGCATAATGGATCGGCTTTTTGCCGAGGCGATCGCGCGCGAGCAACAGCCGCCGCGTCCGGCTGTCCCACAGGGCGAAGGCAAACATGCCGCGCAAATGGCGCAGCATCTCAACGCCGTACTCTTCGTAGAGATGCACGAGTACCTCAGTGTCACCCTGGGTCGCCAGGCGGTGGCCGGATCGCTCCAAGCCGGCGCGCAGCTCCACGTAATTGTAAATTTCGCCGTTGAAAACGACGTGGACGGTTCGATCCTCGTTGCTAATGGGCTGGTGGCTGCCCGCAATATCTACGATACTCAACCGGCGCATGGCCAGGCCAACTCCCGCGGCCAGAAAAAAGCCTTCATCATCCGGACCGCGATGAGTGATCGCACGGTTGAGGTTCTGCAACAGGGCGGGCCAATCATCTCCATCGGCCGTCGTAACATATCCAGCGATGCCGCACATACGCAGTTCCCGGCTACCGCGGCGGGCACCGGTTTCCTCGTGGACACGCGCCGATGCGCAAAGCGACTGTTTCAACCGCCGTCACGCAAGGCCTTTTGGCAAATGACTGGAATCGTATTGATCGGCCATGCCCTGCGGTCGGCCGGCCAGAAGCAGTTGCGCAGCCACGCGCCGGGCGCTCGCTCGATGCCGGTGTAAAGTGGCGATTGATTTAGAAAGGTCTTTCCATTGTAGCAATTCATCAAATACACCAACCGCTCGCGACAAAAAACCTCCGTGACCTCGAGCGGCGCAAACCCCAATCGAAAGATCTCGGATTCGCGGACGAAAATGCAGTTGCACAGAGTGCAGGCGGCCAGCGCATAGCCCTTGCCTCGCGCCAGCGCCGCCAGGGCGCCGGCGGAGGCGCCGAATCGGGCTCGCGAGTCGGGCTTTTGTACCACGATCACCTCCGGTGGGATGGTCGGATTGTGTTCGATGACGATGACTCGCGGCGTGAACACCCGGAGAGATTCAAGCAGATAGTAATCGTTGCCATCCACGTCAATTGAGACGAGGTCAATGTCAGTTGGCGCGCCGGCTTCGCGGAGGATGCTGTCCAGCGAGCTATCGCCGGACGCGGTGACGCGGCGGTGAACGGCATGGACTTTCGGGAAGTCGCGGGTGTTTTCTTTCAGCTTGGCGAACGAACCGTCGCTGCACTCGATCAGCACCGCCGACCACCCGCGCTCGCGCCAGAACACACAGGTGTTGCTTAAGTGGCTGCCGTCCCAGGCGCCGACTTCCAGGCACCAGCGTCCGCCCTCGCCGAGGCGGCGGAAAATCTCCTCGAGCAAGCCATCCTCGCCGTTCTGCGAGGTGATGTTTCTTGCAAACGATGCGAGTGGTTGCGATGGTTTGACCATTCAGCGGATACGATTCGGTTTCAGTTGACGTGATGACCGTGCGATCGTCCAGCGAAAAAGCGCGGACGCCACGAACGGGTGTCCATCTAATGCGCATCACGACCGGTTTATCATGAGACATGACGCGACTCGCACAAGAATTTCGATGCCTGGTGGATACACGCTACCGGCGCGCGTTTCGGAGCCTGCGTTACTTGCCACACGTCAATTACCGCTTCGTCGTTGACGCCGGCGCCAGCCGGGGCTCTTTCAGCGACGCCATTCTGCGATTGTACCGGCTGGAGAAACTGGTGTTGGTGGAGGCGCTTCCTGACCTGGCGGCGCGGTTGAAAAAACAATTCGCTGACCACACGGAATGTTCGGTCGTCGCCGCCGCGCTCTCCGATCGAACCGGAGAGGCGCTCTTCGAAGTAAACGAGTTTGATTATTCCAGCTCGCTGCTGAAGATTGACCCGCGCAATTCCGAATGGTTTGGCCGCAGCCTGAAGGTGGCCAATACCATCCGCGTGCCAACTCTCACGCTACCGGATTTGCTGGCCCAACAACGTCTTGAAAGGGTGGACCTGCTCAAGTTGGATCTTCAAGGCGCCGAAAGACTGGTGCTGACCGGCGGCGAATCCGTGCTGAATCGCATCCGCGTCATCTACTCCGAGGTTCTGTTTGAGCCACTCTATGCGGGTTGCTGGCTCTTCTGGGACATCCATGATTACCTGACCCGGCGTGGTTTCAAGTTATGCGGTTTGTCGAATGTCGCCCATGCCACCGGCGGCGATCTATTACAAGCCAACGCCACTTACCGCCAATTGGACACCACGAGCTGAGGGTTATGGAATTGGAAGTGGTTGTTTCAAGCTGCGACTCGTTTCGCGACGCCTGGGCGCCTTTCTTTTACTTCTTTGCGAAGCGCTGGCCCGACTGCCCCTATCCCGTTTATCTCATCACCAACCACGGGACGTATCGCGATCCCTTGGTCCGCTGCCTGCCGGTCGGCCGCGACCGCGGCTGGGCGGACAATCTTTCCCTGGCGCTTGACCGTTTACAAACGCCGCACATCCTCTATTTGCAAGAGGACTATTTCCTCACGCGGCCCGTCAATACCGCACACCTGCGTGAGGACATCGCATTCATGCAACGACACCGTGCCGCGTATTTGGGCCTCTACCCGATCCCAACCCCGGAGGAGCTGGTTTTCGACGGCCACGTCCGCATCGGTCGGCTTGCCGACCAAGCGGCCATGCGCGTCTCGCTCCAGGCGGCCGTCTGGGACGTGGCCGCGCTCCGCGCGTTGTTACGGCCGGGCGAGACCGGCTGGGATATGGAGCGGTTCGGCTCCGACCGTTCACGGGGCCGGCTGTTCCTGAGGATGAACTCGTTCGAAACCGCGCCGCTGGATTACTTTTTCACGGCCATCAAACGCGGTGCATGGGAGCCTGGTGCGGTCGAGATGTGCCGCCAGGAAAACATCGTGTTAGACTTGCGCTTCCGTCCAGTGCGGCCGGAGACGAAGTGGCAGCGATTCGAGCGCAAATGGAATTCCCGATTGGAGTCTCTCAGCCAGCGAATTCGGCCCCGCCCATTTGAAATTGCGGCGCTGCCGCGCTAGCCTCACCAGTAAGCCTCCACGCTCTTCCACCTTGAACCATCATGGCGTAGCGAAGATCCCGTATTTTCTTAGCGTGCTGCCAGCGTCTCGCTGGCAGTGATTTATGCTGCAATTAATCTCGCGGCGAATTGGTGGGAGAAAGCATGAACATGCGCGGTTTTTGCCGGCGGGACGCCGGCAGCACGCTAAGCAGACACAGCGTCCACGGCCGCGAGTTCGGGCGGCGTCTCGCCGCCTGGATGCTAAATTCTTTGGACTCGGTGCGTACAACGGGATGAACGTCAGGGCGCGGTCGCGCAGGGGTAAATGCGGATGACGTCGTCCGCAACCTCGAAGCAGGCTGACGGGAAAAGCCGGGCGGCAGCCTCGCGCAGCGATTCCATCGAGGGGTAGTCGTCGCGCCCGGTGAAGAGCCGCGCGTCGTCAATCAGGATGACATGTTGTTTAACTGCGTGCGCGGCAATCGCAGCCAGCTCGAGCAGAATCGGCGTGTTGAGGTCCGTCTTGCCCGCGTGTACGCCGGTGTAGTGGCCGTCGAGCCAGAAGATTGCCGGCTCGCGAACGTCGGCGAGCACCTTGGGCAGTTCCATCGCGCTGTCTCCTCGCAGCAGACGGATGTGCGAACGGCGTCTGAATTTCTCCCGCGCGGCGCGAAACAATGCCTCATCCACTTCTATGGAATAAATCTGTTCAAAACCTCCGGCCATTGCACTAACCATCTCGCCATGGTAGGTCCCAGTCTCGACCAGCACGTGCGAGGAGAAACGGCGGGCAAATTCTTTGATCGTCAGTTGCTTGACGAAATGCGGCGGCGGCAGCGGCTTCCCGCGACTCTCCCACACGCGGTAACGCCGTTTGTGCTCCCACGACTTGAATTGATAATACAGGGAAGGTCTCATCGGTGTCGGGCGTTGCAACGTCAGCGGGATTGTGTGGCCGGCGCGCCCGCCAGTCCAGTGCTCTTTGCCGGGAGCGGGGGAAAACACTGTTCAAGTCCTCGGTCTGTTGGCACGATTCGCCGCTGCATGTCACCGGCAACCAGGCACCCATGGCACATCATCCATTCCGAAAGTGAAATCGGCTGGGGCGGACAGGAATACCGTGTCCTCGCCGAGCTGTCTGGTTTTCAGCGCCGCGGCTGCCGTGTTGGCCTGCTCGCGCCCGCGGAAAGCGGCCTCGCCCAACGCGCGGCGCCTGCGGGGATCGCCGTCCGTCACTGGCGCGTCGCCAAGGTGCTTTATCCG
>JBDTOW010000239.1:0-6412 GCA_039933075.1 Verrucomicrobiota bacterium
GCCGTTGTCGCTGACTCTCAGCCATCCTCGGTCTTGTGCGGTTGCCAGATGGATCATCAACCGGGTGGTCCGGCCATGTTTGATCGAATTGTTGGCCGCCTCCTGGGTAATACGATAAAGCTGGAGGGCTGTGGCCGCTTCCAGCAGTGGAAAAGCAGCCTCGCACTGGAAGAAGCATTCCACTCCGAACACCTCTCGAAGGTTGGCGCATAATTCCTCCAATCCCGAGACCAGGTCATTGGAAGCCAACTCGGCAGGCAACAATCCGCGCGCCAGGTTGCGCGTGTGCTCCAAGGCTTGAACGAGCAATGCGCTGATCCTGGCGGCGTCGGTGCTCTCGGGCAGTTGCTGGCCGGCCAACTTTGTCTCGAGCGCCTTGCATAAAAAAGCCACGCCGGTGAGCTGTGAACCCAAACCATCATGCAGATCCAGTCCGATTCGGCGTTGCTCACGCTCGCTGATCTCGATAATGCCCCGTTCCAGTTGTTTGAGTTCGGTCGTGTCGCGCACGATGGCCAGCACGTCTCCTTCGTCCCCGGGAACAATACGGGCTTCGAAGTCCCGCACCTCCGCTTCTATCGCGTGGCGGAATTCAAAGATTTGGGGCTGGCCAGTTTGACCGGCCTGCTCCCCAGAATGGATCGTTTGGGGTCCGCATTGAATTAGCGAAGCCTCAGACAAAATTCTTTGGATCAGCCCGTTTGCCGCGAAAGCGAACGCTGTGTCACTGGGCGCCTTTAAGTCAACCACCGTGCCGTCCTTGCGGATGCGAAAAATCAGATCGGGTATCGCCTCCAGCAACGCCCGCTTTTTTCTTTCGCTCTCCCGCAACGCCTCCTCCGCTTCTTTGCGCTCGGTGACATCCTCCACCATCGAGATGATGTAACGCAGCGCCCCGTTGGAGTCGCGCACCGCGGAGGCTGTCGACTCGACCCAAGCCAGACGACCGTCCTTTCCTTGGGAACATCTCACCTTGCGACAATCGTCCAGCTTCCCTTCTACCAACTCGCTAAACAGCGCGCCGCCCTCCCAGTGGCTTGGCCTCTGGACCGTTGGGAAGCGAAGCTCATCATCGGTGTATCCGAACATTCCTTGATAGGCGCGGTTGGTTTGAAGATAGTGGCCGTCCGGGCCTTGCAAGGCGATTCCAATCGGAGTCGATTCAAAAAGCGTTCGGAACTGCGCTTCCCTTTCACGCGCTTGCTGCAACGCCTCCTCGGCCCGCTGGCGTTCCTGAATTTCCCGGCGCAATTCCCCATTCGCCCCGTCCAGCTCGTGGGTGCGTTGTTTGACGCGGGTCTCCAACTCGTCGCGCTCCCCTCGCAACGCTGCCTCTGCTCTGACCCGCTCCGCTTCTGCTTGTTCGATGGGATGCCCCATCCTTTGGGCGAGCTGCCAAACCGTCACCGTGACGACCAGCGAAACGATCAGGAGCCGGAGCGCGCCCTGTAAAAGGGGATTGGTCAACGGAAGCCAGCGAACATAGGCGGAAACTAATTCACCGGAAAGAACCACTAAGAAAGTAACAGGTAAAAACGTGCGCAGCCATCGGGACCGAACCGACGAGCTCAGTAGCGCACGCAACGGCGCCTGGCTGGGTCCTCCTGTCCTGTTTTCAAGGACCGTCAGCTTGGGCAACTCAACCTCTCTCGAAGACGGAGGCAAACTTTCATGTTTCCCGGCCAACTTCATTGCTTTGAGTAATGTCTGTTACAGACCAGTTGCCCGGTAACAAGAAGCTCAGCGTAAATCAATCTTCAATTTCGGAGATCTTCGAGGAGGAATCGCGAGGAATCGCCAGCTCCACCGCGGGCGAGGAGTAGACTCTTCACCCGGCGGTGAACGCCGTGGCTCGGGAGCGCATTTTCGGAGTAGTTGAATTCGGTTCGACCCTGGCGTAATCTGTCAATTGCGTTTGATGCATGAATAAGATCTCCCCAACAACGCCCGCCAACCCGCGACAGGGGCCACCAATTGAGCCGAGGCGCGCTTATTTGAGAGCGACTCCGATCATCCTGGGATTAGGCATTCTAGGTCTTTTGATCGCCTATCAATTCCACAAGCAGGCAAATCAGCGGGCGCAATCGGTCGATTCATCTATTACGAAAGAACAAGGCAAACCTGCTAAACGAGAAAGATCTGCCCCCGCTGAAGCGAACCAAAATGCGACCGAGCCTGGCGAGGTTCTGCCCGGTCAACCAATCTCAGAATCGGCGCTCGCCAGCGCTTTGCCCCCGCCCGCTCGCGCCGAGTTTGCGGCGGCTGCCCCGGTGAATATTCCAGTTTCAGCCGCTTACGCCCAACAATTGATCACGCAGATCTCGCAGGTGGATGTCAGTCGCGGTGTGTTAACCAAGGAGCAGGCCGACCAGTTAAAGCAGACCTTCAAACAATTGACCGAACAAGGCGCGGCAGGAGTTCCTGCCATCCGCCAGTTTCTGGAGAACAATCAGGATCTCAGTTTTGGCGAGGCGAGCGCGAAATCGGTCGGCTATTCGTCGTTGCGCGCGGGTCTCCTGGACGCTTTGAGGCAGATCGGCGGACCAGAGGCGGTGGCGGTTTCACAGCAGGTGCTGCAGACCACGGCCGACCCCACCGAGATCGCGTTGCTCGCGCGGAATCTGGAAGAGGCCGCCCCGGGCCAGCATCGGCAGGAAGTGCTCAGCGCCGCGCGCGAGGCGCTGGCTCAACTCTCCGAGGCCAAACAAAATTCGCCGGAAGTCGCGCCACTCTTCCAGGTTTTGCAAACCTACGGCGACTCCAGTGTTCTTGCTGACCTGGAAAACAGCCTGTCCAAATGGGGCTATTACTCGACGATGGTCCTGGCCGGTATGCCCTCCGGCGAAGGAATTCCCACTCTCATTCGAATCGCACAGGAGCGTGGCGTGAGTGTGTCGCTGAGAAACGAGTTCGCTCTGCAGATGCTGGCGCAAGTCTCGGCGCAATATCCTGATGCCAGCGCGGTGCTGGTTGAGCAGGCAAGGTTGAATCAAATTCCGGAAACGGCCTGGACCAAGATCGCCACGGGCCTGGCCGGAGACCAATATCAATTCTCAAAGAATCTTTCCGACAATTCATTGCCATTGGACAATGTCTCTAATCTGAAGACCTATCACGTTCAGGCGGGAAACCAGAATTTCTACAGCACCCCCGTCACGGTCAACGGATCAGAGGAGCAAATCAATCAACGGCGGGCGTTGATTGATCAATTGCTCGCGGTGAACTCGAACCCCGCGGCCGTGCAGGCGCTGCAAAACGCTCGCGCCGCGCTGGCAGGCAAAAAACCGTAAGCGCGGCGGTCAGGAATTTGGGGTAGGGCCGAGTCTCGCCCTACCTGGTGTCGCGGCCAGCCAAAAACGACCCGTCGATTCCCGGCTTTCGGCCCAGCGATGCTTTAATTCAATAGAAGTGTTCCTGTGCGGGCGGTCGAAGCGGCGCGCTCTAAAGTAAAGGTCGATGCCTGGTTGCGCACTGTCAGCGCCGCGCCTTCAACGACGCTCGGATTTACCCTCCACAAGCAACCGAGTGTACGGTAGGGTAGATGGTCGGCTGGCCATGGGAATTTTGAACCGAACATGAAACACATAACGTCTTCTCTCCTTAGCCTCGCGTTTCTCACCCGCGTCTTGCTGAACGCGTCAGCCGCCGACCTGGTCTTTTCGGGTCCGCAGCCGGGCGAGAAAACGACTCCCTTGAAACTTATTGAACTGACGGGACCGGCAGAAGGAAAGGAACGCGACCCAATCACGGAGAACGGCGGGGCGGCCACTACTCTGGTGTTCGTTCATACCATCGAACGGTCGCTCGTGCCGTTGCTACGAGTCATCGACGAATATGGGTTCGAGCGCAAAGACCGGTTAAAGACCGAGATCGTATTTCTGTTCGCCGACCGACTGGAGGGCGAGCAGCGCGTCAAAGCAGCGGCACGGTCGCTTCGGTTGCAATCGCGGGTTGGGTTGTCGCTGGACGGCCTGGAAGGTCCGGGCAATTATGGCCTGAACAAAGATTGCATGATGACCATCATCGCGGCCCGGGACAACAAAGTAACGGCGAATTTTGCGCTGGTTCAACCCGGTATTGTCGACGCTCCAAAAGTAATCGAAGTACTCGCGCGCCTCTGTGACGATCCCAACCCTCCCACGGCGGAGCAACTGAGCGAACGTCAAATGGGGCGCGCCGGCGGACGCGAGCGCGCAGGCCGAATGCAGCGCGACGAGACGGCCCTGGAACGTGGTCGTACCGAGCCGGTCGATTTCTCCAAGCTCGACCTGAATTCCGAGGCCGGCTTGCGCGAAGCGGTGCGGGCGCTCATTGCCGAAGTCAGGGGCTTGCGCGCAGAAGTCAACGAATTGCGGGGTCGAAGCGCGCCGCCCGGCAAGGAAAACACCATCACCAAGCCCAAGGAAGAATTTCCCGGCGCTGTGCCCACCGACCCGAAATTAAACTCGCTTCTCCGTCAGTTTATCCGCCCCACCAACGATGACCCCACCGTGGACAAGCTGCTCGCCGAGATCAAGAGTCATATAAAAGACAACCCGGAATTGACCAGGCAGGCCGCCGATGGCTGGACCCGCATTCTCCATTTTGGCGATCACTACGGCACCGCCTATGCGCGCAAAGTGGGTCGCGAGTTTCTGGAAAGTTTGAACCAGTCGGAGGCCGGGAAACCTAAATCTGAATGACGAGATCCAATTGAACCCGAATTCCGAAACCGGTAGAGACGCCGCACTGCGGCGTCCCCGCGCCCAAGCGGCGCGGAACGAGCGTGGGCGCACGCCATATCCCCGCACAATTGCTTCCGCCCACTCTGCGTGGGCGGGGACAGCGCAGCGCGCTGTCCCTACCGGGTTTGGCGCATGCGCAATTTCGGTTTTCGGATTGAAGGTCGACGCTCCAAATCGCAAAGGGAGCGTGCCGCCCGCGAACAAGGGATTTAGTGTCTCGCGATCCTGGCTTCGCGGCTGGCTGGTCGCTTGCGTTGCGGTTTCCTCGATCAGCCCTCACGCCGCCGAATCGCTCAGTTTCCGTACCACGGTCCTCCCGGTCTTGACCAAAGCCGGTTGCAATGCCGGGGCCTGCCACGGCGCGGCGACCGGCCAGGGTGGTTTCAAGCTGAGCCTCCTTGGGTACGACCCCGAAGAAGACTGCGAACGCATCACACGCGAGCTGGGCGGTCGCCGACTCGATTTTGCCGCGCCCGGCGAAAGCCTTTTCCTGCGCAAACCCACACACCAACTCGACCACGAGGGAGGCCGTCGCATTCGGCGCGATTCGCAGGCGTATCAGACGCTGTTGCGATGGATCGCTGCTGGCGCGCCATACGGCCCCCGTGAGCTGCACGTAACAAAGGTTGCCGTGGCCCCTTCCGAAATCTTGCTCGCTGCAACGAATCAGACGATGCAACTCCGCGTCACGGCATTCCTCTCCGATGGATCGCAAGCCGACGCGACGGCGCTGGCCCTCTACACCTCGAACGACGATGCCATTGCCGAGGTCAGCAAAACTGGTGAGGTCACCACGCGCGGACGAGGGTTAACGAGTATTATGATTCGCTACTCCGGCCAGGTCGCCGCGTCGCGCGTCGCGGTGCCATTCGGCGAAGCCAAAGTCAGCGACGCCGATTTCATTGCGAACAACTTCATCGACGAACATGTCCGGGCTGAGTTAAGGCGGTTGCGCCTGTCACCGTCGCCGCTGAGCCGTGATGCGGAATTCTTGCGTCGCGTTTACCTCGATGTCATCGGGCGCCTTCCCTCCGCCGAGGAGGCACGCGCTTTCCTGAGCGAGCCTGGATCGCCGGTCAGGCGGCAACGCGTCGTTGATGACCTCCTCCGTCGCGAGGAGTTCGTCGATTTCTGGACGATGCGTTTGGCCGACCTGCTGCTCATCAGCGGCAAGCGCGGCAGTGAGACCGCCACGCGAACCTATCACGAGTGGCTGCGCGAACAGGTAGCCCGCAACACGCCCTTCGACCAGCTCGCTCGCGCGCTGCTCACAGCCACCGGGGAGGTGGCATCGGTCGGCCCCGCCAACTTTTTCACGCTGGCCAGCGATCCCCGCGACCTCGCCGAGCACGTCGGCCGCATTTTCCTTGGCACGCAAATCGCCTGCGCCCGCTGTCACGCGCATCCGGCGGACCGCTGGACGCAGGAGGATTATTACCGATTCGCCGCATTCTTCGCCCGGGTCTCACAGGATGGCGGTGTCATCAAGCTCGGCAACCGCGGTGAAGTGAATCATCCGAAGACCGGTCAGCCGCTCTCGCCTAAAGCGCTCGGATTTCCGGGCCGTGTTGGTGGGCGTCTCCCTGCGCCAGAACGCCCCCTCACCCCATCCCTCTCCCCCGACGGGGGAGAGGGTGCCCGGAGGGCGGGTGAGGGGGCACTCAAGTTCGTGAGTGCCGGACAGGGTC
>JBDTOW010000240.1:0-6392 GCA_039933075.1 Verrucomicrobiota bacterium
AGACGCGCACCGAAATGCTTACCACCGGCTTTCGCTCGATTCTCGGCATCAAAGTCTTCGGCCCCGATCTCGGCAAGATTCAGGATATCGGCGTGCAGATTGAAAAGGCGTTGAGCGATTTTCCGAACACTCGCAGCGTCTTTGCTGAACGCACCACGGGCGGTTACTTCCTGGACTTCACACCCAATCGCAAAGAGGCAGCGCGCTACGGTCTTACCGTGGGTGACGTGAACGACATTATCGAAACCGCCATCGGCGGCAAGACGATCGCCACAACCGTCGAAGGTCGGGAGCGTTATCCCATCAGCGTTCGCTACGCCCGCGATTTCCGAGAAGACCTCGACGCGCTCAAGCGCGTGCTCGTCCCGCTGCCGATGGCTGGACCAGAGGCCGCTTCCGCCACGATGGGTGCAGTGGCCAGGCCAGCATTTTCGGGCGCAGGCGGTTCCCCGGGCCTGGCGCAAATTCCGATCAGCATGCTCGCCGACATCAGCTATAAAACCGGTCCACCTTCCATCCGTAACGAGAACGGCCAGCTCGTCGGCTTTGTCTTCGTGGACATCACCAGCGACGACATCGGAGGCTACGTGAACGTGGCCTCGAAACGCATCAACGAAGTCGTCCAGTTTCCGCCCGGCTACTATATGCAGTGGGCGGGACAGTTCGAGTATCTCAAGAGCGCCGAGCAACGACTCAAAATTGTCGTGCCGTTCACGCTGCTGATTATTTTCGTGCTGATCTACATGAACACCCGGAGCGCGGTGAAGACATTCATCGTGTTGCTGGCGGTGCCCTTCTCGCTGGTCGGCGCGTTTTGGTTCCTCTACCTCCTCGGCTATAACATGAGCATCGCCGTGTGGGTGGGCCTCATCGCGCTCGCCGGCCTCGACGCCGAAACGGGCGTCGTGATGCTGCTCTACCTCGACCACGCCTGGGAAAAGTTCCGCGACGCCGGGCGCATGAACAGCATGACCGACCTCCATACTGCCGTGGTGGAAGGCGCGGTGCAACGCATCCGCCCGAAAGCAATGACGATTTGCGCCATCCTCTTCGGCTTGCTCCCCATCATGTGGTCGCCCACCACGCAGAGTGGCGCGGACGTGATGAAGCGCATCGCCGCACCGATGATTGGCGGCGTAATCACGTCGGGCATCCTCGAATTACTGCTCTACCCAGTGATCTACGTCATCTGGCGCAAGCGACATTTGGGAACGGCGCTTGTGCGACCCGCTGGCGTGGTGGTGACGAGTGCAGTTGGCGGCATGTCAGCCACAACCGGCGCCGCTCCGGCTCCGATTCCGACTGCTCAGGGCGTTGCTCCGGCGGAGAAAGCCCGCCCGCCGCGTTCGCGTCGCACCACTTTCATCGTCGTCACACTGCTCATTCTGGCGACGGCGGTCGGAGGCTTTTTTGCATGGCAGAACTTCGGCCACGGCGGTGGTTCCGGTGTGGCCACATCCGGCCAGCCTTTTGCCACTCAGAAAGTAAAAGACCTCACCGTGACTTTCACCCACCCGAAAGGCCAACTGGAAAATGCGATGAACGAAGTTCTCATCGAATTCCGTGACACCGCGAGTGGTGACCTGGTGGATGTAGGCACAGTAAAATTCGACCTGGACATGAACATGCCCGGCATGGTGATGCACAACGGCTCGACCATTGAGCCGACCGGCACGCCGGGCCAATATCGCGCCAAGGTGAAACCCGATATGGCTGGCGATTGGATGGCTTCGCTGCATTACGAAGGACCGCGCGGCAGCGGTAGTGTGAGTTTCCCGGTCAGCGTGAAGCCGTGAACAACGAGGCGGACAACTCGAGTCATTCGTCGGAAGTGGACGTTCGTCTCGACGAACTCGACCGTGCGGACATGGTTCGGCTCGTGTCGAGCAAGGAAGCTGCCCTGAATGACTTGATGGAGCGTCATGGCGAGAAGTTGTTTCACTATCTCATTCGCTGCCTACAAAACGAGGAAGACGCCGCCGACCTCGCGCAGGAGACATTCGTGCGAGTGTATCAGAACCGCGCCAAATTCGACGCCACCCAACGCTTCTCGACATGGCTCTACGCCATCGCGAGCAACCTGGTCAGAGACCGCTACCGTTACCGCACCCGCCACCCGCAGGTTTCCATTGATGCAGAAAACGAAGCCACGAGAAAGGACTTCCGCGAAACGCTTTCCGAACAAAAGCCCTCGCCGAGTGAAACCGCGCAAGCGGAAGAGCGGGCTGAGGCCGTGCGCCGCGCCGTCGCTGCACTGCCGGAGGAGTTGCGCACGCCACTCATCCTCGCCGAATACGAAGAACGCTCGCAGGCCGAGATTGGCGAGATTTTGGGCTGCACTGCCAAGGCGGTGGAAACTCGAATTTACCGGGCACGGCAGCAACTGCGCGACGTGTTGGGGAAGTTCTTGGAATCCGTGTAACCTTGATGACCGACTGCCGGCAAAGAATCCTTGAGGGATATGCGGCGCGGCGTAATAATTTTAGTGCGTTGACAACCGGATTTTGCCCGTGCATGGTCAATGCCCGTAACGAATTAAACATGCGTTTAGGCCAGACAAAGCTCAGTCCGCTGTTCCGCTCCCTCGCGGCGGTGACGGCCTTGGCGTGGGTCGCGGCCCTCGTGCTCTGCACGATTTATTGCTCGTTCGGCGGTGGCCATTGCGATGACAAGCAGGCTTCCTGTCACGCCTCGACCGCAGCGAAGGAGCATCATGACGGTGACTCTTCTGAACCGACGCATCACGACTCTTCGACCACTGCCTCCTGCCTCACGCTGAATACCGTTCTGCTGAACGGTGGCTCTCCGGCGTTGGTTCAACCCCACCTTCCTGTCCTCTACACGCTCGCTCCGTTCGCGCTTGCGCTCGACGCGACGGCGACTGAGCCAACCGCGTCTTTCTCCCGCCAAGCGAAACTCCGCGATTGGGTCTTCACGCCCGAAGTGTGTCTTGGCCCGGCGTTCCGCAGCCTCGCTCCGCCTCTCGCCTGACGAATCAGCCCGCATTTCTGCGCGCCTGATTCCTTTCTCGTAACGTTTCACGCCTAACTGGCGCGACCTCCGTTCACCTTTAACCCGGCTCATTGAGCCCTTTGCAGAATTGAAACAGATTAGTTACAAAATTGCAGCAGCAACTCTCCTCCTAGCGGCAGCCTTGCTTCGTGTGGGCGCGCCCGCGGCAACCTTAAATGGCGACACTGACCCTGATCGCCTGTGGTGCAAGGTGACGATCAACGGTTTTCCTGCCAGGATGCAATTTGACACGGGTGCCAGCGAAGCTGTCCTATTCAGCAACAAGCTGGCACGATTCCATCTTCACTTCGTTTCCCTGCCGGAAGCAGAGCGGCAGCGATACCCGCCGATCGTAAGCGGAAAAACTGAGCCATGCGACCTTGGCCTCGGCAATGAGACCAATAAAGCAGAATTCTTTGTTTGCAACGACCCGCCCGAATATCTACCGGCGGAAGACACAGGAGACGGTGTTGTGGGCTGGTCGAACCTCCGAAGTAATGCTATCGCGCTTAACGTCGGAACATCAGGTCTCACGATTCTGCCGCACCTCCCGGCAGACATAGCTGGCTACATCCCCTTCTCCATAGACACAAACGCGACTGTGCTCACGCTAACCAGGACGCTCAACACGAAGCGCGGCATCAGGATTTTGGTTGATACGGGTGCGAGCCTGGGTCTCCGCCTCCCGCCAGCTAAATGGAAACAGTGGAAGGAAGCGCACCCCACGCAGCCCGTGACAGTCGGCGCTTTCTGGGGTCAGCGCGGCACCGAGGTCTCCGAACAAGGTTGGACCGACAAGTACACTATCGGTCCCCTAATATGGTCCGAAATCGTCTGCATTTGCGACCGAGGCGTCGACGAGATATACGATGCACGCTTGGGGATCGATGCGCTTAAACATCTTGAAATTCTCCTTGATGCTCAACGCGGTCTTGCGTACCTGCGGCAGCGAGAACCTGGACGACATCTCAGCCGGCGCCACAACCGTCTGGGTGCGCTGTTCATGCCTAACCCGGAGTCCGGCGCCCTGACCGCTCACGTAGCCAGCCCCAGCCCTGCTGAGGAAGCTGATATACAGCCCGGCGATCGGCTTACAAAAATCAACGAACTCGACACTACACGATGGCTCACAGACCCGGGGATATTGCCGCTTGGCAGGTTTTGGCAGCAGCCCGCTGGAACACAACTGACGCTCACGCTGCAACGCGATGAGCAGACCGTGACGAAAACGGTCACACTCAAGAACATCCTACCGCCAGACGCGATGTCGCGTCCACCTTCAGCGCACAGCTCGAACCACAAAGACAATTGAAAAAGATCACTTACATAATTGCCGCAACCGGGCTCCGCGCCATTACGGCCATCGCCCACGAGCACGGCCCTGGTGCCAGCACCGCGGGCCTTTTCGGGCTCAAAGCCGCATACGTGCATATCCTCCTGAACCCGATTCCCGTTTACGGCCTTGCTATCGGCCTTGCGCTCCTTGCTCTCGGTTTCATTCGCCACAGCCGGACCCTCCGTACCACTGGCCTGGCCATCTCAGCTTTCTGTGCGGCCTCCGCTTGGCCAGTCCTCTACTACGGCCAGCACGCCTACAACAGCCTCGCTCCCATGCTCGATACCGAATCCGAGCAATGGCTCGACACCCACATGGAACGGGCGGAACGCTTCGTTTATTTCTTTTACGCCACCGCGGCTCTCGCCATCGCCGCTCTCAGCTTTTCCAGGAAGTCTCCAAAAACTCGCACCGTCCTCAGCGTAATTTCCCTGCTGGTTGGCATTGCCTCCCTCGGAATCGGCGGCTGGATTTCTCGCGCCGGTGGCCAAATCAGTCATTCCGAATTTCGAGTCGAAGAAGCGCCGCCCACTGCGCCTGCCCACCAGCATGGGACACACGGCGACATGGAAATGCCAAACACGAATGGCGCACATCAACATGGTGCTTCCGAGGAATCGTCCGAGACAATCAAAGTGCCTGACACGATTGAAGGCGTATGGACGCAAATTCACAAACATCACGGCGAATTGGAGTCCGCCGTCACCGACAAGAGGTTCAGCGATGTTCAATCCCACGCGAAAGAACTGAGCGAGCTGACAAAGAAGCTCGTTGTCGAAAGCGGAGTCGCCAAAATCAATCACGCGCTGGATGAATTGAAAAGCTCGGCAGAAACCGGAAGCGAATTGGTGATGAAAAACAATTTTAAGGAATTCGAAGAAGCCCTCAAGCAACTCGAAGAACAGATGAAAAAACAGTGACCAAAGGAACATTATGAAAGCAAAAACACTACTGGCGATGGCGCTTTGCGCGACCATCGGTTTAGCTGCCAATCCAACCGTCTTCGCTCAGGAACACAAAGAGCACAAGGAAGGCGAAAAGGCCAAAATTCCTGAGACGGTTGATGGGATTTTGAAAGAAATCCACAAACATCACGATGAGTTAGCCGCGACGGTCAAGGCGAAGAAACTGGCTGACGTTCATCATCATGCCTTCGCCATTCGTGATCTGGCGAAAGCCCTGCCTGCCAAAGCGCATCCCGATCACAAGAAAATGGTCGAGAACGCTGTCAAGAAGGTATCGCAATTGGCTGAAGACCTCGACAAATCCGGCGATGCGGGCGACCAGGCGAAGACCGAAGCGAATTTGAAGAAAATGGACGCGGCTCTCAAGACACTGGAAGAGCACGCGAAAATGTAATCCCAAAAAGCAGTCCACTGCCGACCGACCGGCAGTGGACGCCACATTATGAAAAAACAATTCATGATCACCGTCTCCATTCTCGCTTTGGCCCTGACCGGTTGCGTGAGCGGAACATCTCCGAAGCTCTCTGACTCGCACCCCGCCAATCCGCAGGCGCAGGCCTCCCCCGTTCCTCCTGCAACACCAATGCTGGTTGCGGGCGCACAGGGATTGGTGCTGCCCGCTTCAACAAATGAGCCGGGAATGCATCACGAGCAAACGCCCGCAAACAAAGCAACGCAAAAACCAGCAGAACACCAGCACGAACACGAGCAGCCAATGAAGGAGGAAAAGAAATAATGCTGACGCCCAAACCAATCCTCGTTCTTGCTGCGTTGCCGCTGGTATTCGTCGGCTGCACAACAACAAATCCCAAGAAAGCATTTGATGACGTGAGCGAGCATGTGTCGGCCCGCGCCGATTACAACGTCCGCTGGATGCGCGATGACGCCGAGCGTGACGAAACCGACAAAGCGGTCGCGGCACTGCTCCAAACGAATCTCACGGCTCAATCCGCCGTCGCTATTGCGCTGCTGAACAACCGATCATTGCAGGCTGAGTTCGAGAATATCGGCGTGTCACAAGTAGAGTTGGCTCAAGCATCACGACTGAAGAATCCGCAGTTTGAGGGCTTTTGGAGACT
>JBDTOW010000241.1:0-6391 GCA_039933075.1 Verrucomicrobiota bacterium
ATCGCCGCCTTCGGAAACTCCGACGGCGATCTGCAAATGCTCCAATGGACTGCTGCCGGCTCCGGCCCGCGTTTCTGTCTCTATGTCCACCACACCGACGCCGAACGCGAATTTGCCTACGACCGCAAGTCGCACATCGGCCAGCTCGACAAGGGCCTCGACGAAGCGACGGCGCGCGGTTGGACCGTCGTGAGCATGAAGGACGATTGGAAGCGCGTCTTTGCTTTTGAAAAACCATGAAACTTTGCTCCACACTCGCGCTCGCAATTTTTGTCATACCGACTCCTGCCAGCACGCGCGCGCAGGCACCGGTCGCGTCGCCCTTTCTCCCGACGGTGGAAAATAGGGCACCCACGCCCGGCTTCGCGCCGGAAGGGATGGTGTGGATTCCTGGCGGGGAGTTTTCCATGGGGAGCGAAGACCCGACGACAGATACCGTTTGCGGCGGCCATGACCGGATGCCGGATGCGCGGCCTGTCCACCGGGTCTACGTGGATGGCTTTTGGATGGATCGGACCGAAGTGACCAATGAGCAGTTCGCAAAGTTTGTGGAAGCGACGGGATACAAAACCATCGCGGAGATAGCGCCGACCAGGGAGCAGTTCCCGACCGCGCCGCCGGAGAATCTCATCGCCGGCTCTACCGTTTTCACGGCAACCCCGGGGCCGGTAAAGCTGGACGATATGTTTCAATGGTGGCGCTACGAAAAGGGCGCGGACTCGCGGCATCCCGAAGGACTGCAATCGAGCATCAAGGGCCGCGAGAAATATCCCGTCGTGCAGATGGCTTATCCCGATGCGGTGGCGTACGCAAAATGGGCCGGGAAGCGGCTGCCGACCGAGGCGGAATGGGAGTTCGCGGCGCGCGGCGGGCTTTCCGGAAAGACTTATGCATGGGGCAGCGAACTCAAGCCCGGCGGCAAGTGGATGGCGAACATCTACGAGGGGAGGTTTCCGGTGAAGGACTCGGGCGAGGATGGCTTTGTGGGGCTCGGGCCCGTCGCTCAGTTTCCCGCCAATGGCTACGGCCTCTATGACGTGGCGGGCAACGCTTGGGAATGGGTAAGCGACTGGTATCGCCCGGATACTTATGCGCGCCGGAAACTTGCCGGCGGCATCCCACGCAATCCGCAGGGGCCGGATGCGCCTTTCGATCCGGCGGAGCCGACCGAAAAAAAGCGTGTCCATCGCGGCGGCTCGTTTCTTTGCACCGACGTGTATTGCACCCGCTACATGGTCGGCACCCGCGGCAAGGGCGAGGAAAACACCGCGGCTAACCATCTCGGCTTCCGCGCCGTGATGACCGATGCCGCATGGCGGGAAAAACTCAGTCGATTGAAATGAATCCGACCACCTATGGCTTGGAGTTCGCCGGGGGATTGTTTCTCAGCATGCTCCTGCTCCTTGAGGCCGGGCGTCGCATCGCTATCCGGCGATTGGCGCAAGATCCCGACGGAGCGCACCAGGGTTTTAGCGTTGTGGAAGGGGCGGTGTTCAGTCTTCTGGGATTGCTGATCGCGTTCACTTTCTCCGGTGCCGCGACGCGTTTCGACGGCCGGCGGCAGTTGATTGTCGAGGAGGCGAACAGCATCGGGACGGCTTATCTGCGGATTCAACTGCTGCCGGCGTCCGCGCAGCCGGGCCTGCGGAAATTGTTCCGGCAGTATCTGGACGCGCGGCTGGAAACCTATCGCAATCTGCCCGGTGATATCCCGGCGGCGCAAGCGGAGTGGACGCGATCCCTCAAGCTCCAAGATGAAATCTGGTCCAGTGCGGTTGCGGCGTGCGGTGACTCGGGCTCGCAACCGGCGCACATGCTGCTCTTGCCGGCACTGAACCAGATGATCGACATCACGGCGGTCCGGACCGAGGCCACGAAGATTCATCCGCCTTTGGTCATTTTTGTCATGCTCGGCCTTCTTTCGCTAGCGGCGTCGCTGCTGGCGGGTTATGGCATGGCCGGCGGCAGGTTGCGCAGTTGGATTCACATCCTCTGCTTCGCGTCCGTTGTGGCCAGTACCGTGTATGTCATCGTGGACATTGAATACCCGCGGTTCGGCTTGATTCGCGTGGATGGTGCGGACCGCGTGTTGAGCGAATTGCGGGAGAGCATGAAATGACGCCAGAAACGGGAGCGCGCGGTTTATCCCATCCTTACCCACAAATGCTCTCGCTGAACACTGAGCCTGAAAATCGGAGAAACCTGAAGAGGATTCCGATCTTCGGCACAGCGTTGGACGGCCTTTGCAGCAACGGACGGCCCTGCGCGGCAATGCCGCTCGGGTTTGATCCCGGAAAATTGCTTACCAAACATCCCTACGGGCTGAGAATTCGCCCAGGCAATCGGACCGTTCAGGCGGAGAAGACCAGGGTAAAGATCAGAGGTTCATCCCGCTTCAACGAACGAAGGCAGAATGACGCACAAACACAAATTCTTCGAGACGCTCCAGCTACGAACCGGAGCGCGGCTGTGTGCGGGTATTTGTTTAGCGTGCTGCCGGCATCCTGCCGGCGGAAAGCAAAGCGATCACACAAGAACGCAACAACCAATGGCCGAACCGCCTCACGGCCATGCCCCTGCCAGCGGGACGCTGGCAGCACGCTAAACACATACGTGTGCGGAGCACCAGCCGCAGTACATTCGCCAGATTCAGCGCGCTGCGGCTGGGTCTGTTGCCACAGCCGCGCTCCTTTCCTTCTCGCGATACTGTTTCTGTTTGCCGTCGTCGCTCCTGCATCTTCGGGGCGGGCGGATGACGAGCTCGCCAACGAGTATCGTCTGACCCTTACCGTCCATCACCCGATCAAAGACGGCCTCACCGGGTTTGGTGAATTTGAGTATCGCAACAATCCCGAGAAGAATCACGAAGACTATGAGTTGCTCTGGCCCGGTCTGACGTATTCGGTAAAGCACTGGCTTCAGCTCTCGGGCGGATTGATCAGCCTGTACACTGACAACGAGCACAGTGCGGACAAGCTCGAATTGCGGCCGTTCGCGGGCGTGAAGCTTTTTGTGCCGAACAAAATCAAGTGGAGCATCTACAACTTCACCCGCTACGAGTACCGCGACACCGAAGACCTCGACACACACACCTGGAGCGCGTATAGCCGCCTGCGCAGCCGGTTCGGCGTCGAGTTTCCGCTCACGTCCCGAGAGAAGGCGTGGCAGCCCAAGACGTGGTATGGGCTGGCGGACGTGGAACCAGTCTATCGTTTCGACCATGAAACGGTTGATCCGGTGTATGTGCGCGGCGGGCTCGGTCACGTCCTGAGCGATCGCGTGCGCCTGGAGTTCGTTTATTACGCTCAATTCACCCGGACAAACAGGGGTTCGTTGGAATACGCCGACAACATTTTCCAATTGAACATCAAAATCGGCCTGGCCGAAGGACTTCTCCGACGCCTCCATAATCCGCGTGCCGATGACTGACCACTTAGCCGTACAATTCAGTTCAACCACCAATGCAAACCAATCAACATTTGCATAGAAGTGAAAAGACCATGACCCCTCTCCCCGTCCCCACTGCCGTTGAATTAAGGAATCGGCCTATGCACTTGACTCAAGCGACCCCCGCACATAGCGGCATGGTTACCGAATTGACCACTACAGGTTGGGCCAACTTGAGTGATGTGCATTGGCCAATTAAGGAATTCGCCGACAGCGGATCTTCTCCCTCTCCCCGCGAGGAACGAGCGGGGAGAGGGTTGGGGAGAGGGGAATCTTCAACAAAACCGCTCCTCCTCTCCCCGGCCCTCTCCTCCATCGGAGAAGTCTCCGCGTTCTGCGCCCTGTCTTTTCTTAATTCAACGGCAGTGGGAGCGGGGAGAGGGGTCATGCCCTTTTCACTTCTAATACAATACTTTCCGCACGGGGTCAGGAGTTCTCAGGAGTTCTGAGCCTGCGGACTTCTTCGTTGACGGTGGGGGCGTCGCCGCTAACATGCGGGGCTTATTTGAAGTATATTGAAGTATAACTTAACTAGGAATTGAAATCATATGCCGGTAAAAGTTGCTATTAACGGATTTGGTCGGATTGGCCGGTTGGTCTTTCGCGCCATGGTCGAGCAAGGCTTGGTGGGTAAAGACATTCAGGTGGTTGCGGTCGGTGATATCGTGCCGGCGGACAACCTCGCCTATCTGCTGAAATACGACTCCACCCAGGGGCGTTTCAACGGGACAGTCGCCTCCAAAAAATCTTCGGGCGACAAAGCCGAAGACGATGTGCTCATCGTGAACGGGATGGACATTCAAGTGGTTAGCGCGAAAGATCCGTCAGGTCTGCCTTGGAAACAACTCGGCGTCGCCGTGGTGATCGAATCAACCGGTCTGTTCACGGAGGCGGAAAAGGCCCGGGGTCATATCGCCGCGGGTGCGAAGAAAGTCATCATCTCCGCTCCGGCGAAGAATGAAGACATCACCGTAGTCATGGGCGTGAATCACCAGAGGTACGACCCTGCCAATCACGACATCATTTCGAATGCCTCCTGCACCACCAACTGTCTGGCACCGATCGTCCATGTGCTGCTCAAGGAAGGGTTCGGGATTGAAGAAGGGCTGATGACCACCATCCATTCCTATACCGCCACTCAAAAAACGGTGGACGGTCCGAGCAAAAAGGATTGGAAAGGCGGGCGTTCGGCAGCCATCAATATTATTCCCTCAACCACGGGCGCGGCCAGAGCTGTTGGGTTAGTTTGCCCGGAAGTTAAGGGCAAACTTACGGGTATGTCGTTTCGTGTGCCGACCCCGACGGTCTCTTGTGTCGACCTCACAGTTCGCACCACCAAAGATACCAGCTATGCCGAAATATCTGCCGCGATGAAAAAGGCGAGCGAGACTTACCTCAAGGATCTCCTTGAGTACACAGAAGACGAAGTAGTCAGCACGGACTTTATTCATTCGAGCGCTTCTTCCATCTACGACAAAGGTTCGGGCCTCGAGTTGAACCAGCGGTTCTTCCAGCTGATAAGCTGGTACGATAACGAATGGGGTTACAGCAACCGCGTCGCTGACCTGCTGAAATATATGATTAAAGCGGGGCTGTAATCTACGCCGAAACATTTCGCGCACGGCGGCCGGGCAAACGCCGCATGTGTTTAGCGTAGCTCAGAATGGTAATCTGCTGTATCGCAGAATGGCATTCTGCGGCACGTCGGCAATTGCCAGCGCGTTCGAACTTTCGCACGCTCTGCCGATTGCAAATCGGCGATACGGCAGATTACAAATCTGCGCTACGAGGCTGCGCTGTTCGCTAAACCCTGACCCAACATTCACGCTCGCCATATTCAAGAAACCGAAGCGCGTCAATCCTTGACGAGTTGCGAGACGGCGAAGATGCTCGGCCAAGCGCTGAATCGCCTGGCGAATCTGTAAGATGTTGAAACCTGATATGCAAAAACTTTTGGTGCTCGGATTCGTGCTGTTAATGTCGGCACTTCCCCCGGTAGTTCAGGCCGCCGCGAAGCAAACGGCCAAACCAACTCCAGCGCCGCCTGCGGCCAAAGCAAAGGCAAAAGGGGTCGTTTCCCGCGATCCTTACCTCGGCGCCATTATCGTGGACGCGTCAACCGGCAAGGTCTTGTTCGAAGATCACGCCGATGCCAAGGGTTACCCCGCGAGCATTCTGAAATTGATGGATCTCTTGATCATCCTGGAGAAAATCGAACAGCGCCAACTCTCGCTTCAGGATCAGGTTCCCGTCAGCGCCAAAGCCGCCAAGACCGGCGGTTCGCAGGTTTGGCTGGCCGAGAAGGAAACATTCACGCTTGAGGAAATGTTGTATGCGCTCATGGTCCAGTCCGCCAACGACGCCGCCGTCGCGCTGGCCGAGAAAGTCGGCGGATCAACCGACGCATTCGTGGAACTGATGAACAAACGGGCGAAGCAGTTGGGTATGAACAGCACGGTGTTCCGTTCCGTTCACGGGTTGCCGCCAGCAGCGGGACAGGAGCATGACGTCACGACGGCGCGCGACTTTTCCCTCCTTTGCCGCGAGCTGCTCAAGCACAAGGACACGTTGCGTTACACCTCGACCCGCGAACGACCGTTCCGTCCGAACGTTGCCAACAAGACCGTTATTATGCGTACTCACAACCATCTGCTCGGTCATGTGGAAGGGTGCGATGGACTCAAAACCGGCTACATCACGCAGGCGGGGTTTTCCATTGCCGTCACCGCGTCGCGCAATGGTCAGCGGGTGATCGTGGTCGTGCTGGACAGTGCGGATCGCAAGGTGCGCGATGCCAAGGCAGCGGAGCTGGTCGCCAAAGGCCTGGCCGCTTTGACCGCGGCGCCGGTTAGCCGGTAGAAGAAAGCCGGGACCGGGCCTTCATGGGTAGCTTCCACCCCTTTTCGCGCGCGCATAGAAACCATGAACCGGACAAACCGTCCTA
>JBDTOW010000242.1:0-6384 GCA_039933075.1 Verrucomicrobiota bacterium
GAGCGGCTCGCTCGGGAGGGCTTCGTGCGCGCCCGGGTGGATGGTCAATTGGTCGAATTGGCCAGCAACACGAGGATCAAACTCGATCCGAAACAAAAGCACGCAATCGACGTCGTCGTGGATCGATTGGTCATCGATGATAAAGTGCGGGTGCGATTGAGTGACTCGGTGGAAACGGCGCTCAAATGGGGAGAGGGCCGGTTGCTCGTCCTCCACCAATTGCCTGGCACCGACGCTTCGCCAACTTGGACACAGACGGTCTATTCGAATCGCTTGTATAGTCCAGCGACCGGACAGAGTTTCGATCGGTTGACCCCGAAACACTTTTCATTTAACTCGCCGTTTGGGGCGTGTCCGGTTTGTCACGGCCTGGGCCAGAAACTCGTTTTTGACGATGAACTCGTGGTTCCCGATGCGGCCAAATCCCTGGAGCAGGGGGCAATCCTGCCGTGGCGCCGCGGCGGCAAAAGGATGATTACTTATTACAAAGGTCTCTTGCGTGGAGTGGCGGCTCATTACGAGCAAAGTCTGGAGACGCCTTATGGCGACCTTCCGGCAGAGTTCAAACGAGTGTTGCTTTGGGGATCCGGTGACACCGAAATTAAATTCAACTTTTGGCGTGCCGGCAAAATGAGCTCGCTCAACCGTCCGTTCGAGGGGGTCGTTCCCAATCTTCAGCGACTCTACCAGGAAAGCGAAAGTGAATTTACGAAAAATCGCCTGAAATCGTTCATGAGTCCGCAACCGTGCGATGCTTGTCGCGGCGCTCGTCTCAAATCTGAAATCCTTGCGGTGACATTGGGCGACGAAAGAATCAATGCAGATTTTGGCATTCGCAATTCCGTCGGCGCCAACATTCCGGGCTTGTCGATCACGGACGTTTGTTCATTATCCATCGAGCGGGCGGACGAGTTTTTCGCGCAGTTAAAGCTTTCCGACTTTCAGCAAAAGGTGGCCGGTGAAATCATCCGGGAGGTTCGCGCTCGATTAAAATTTCTAAAGAATGTCGGACTCGAGTATCTGACGCTGAATCGCGAGAGCGGGACATTGAGCGGGGGAGAAGCGCAGCGGATACGCCTGGCGACGCAAATCGGGGCCGGCCTGGTGGGCGTGCTTTATATTCTGGATGAACCCAGCATTGGCTTGCACCAGCGCGATAATGAACGGCTCTTGAAAACGCTCGAAAGCTTGCGGGATCTCGGCAACTCGGTCCTGGTCGTGGAACACGACGAAGACACAATTCGACGCGCCGATTATATCGTCGACCTCGGTCCCGGCGCGGGTGTGCGAGGCGGCGAGCTTGTCGCCGCCGGGACTCCCGCGGAGGTGATGGCGAACCCCCGTTCGCTGACGGCAAAATATTTGACGGGTGAACTGACGATTTCTGTCCCGAAGAAACGAATTAAGCCGACGGTCGATCGGGGGTGGCTGGAGATCCTGGGCGCCAGCGAAAATAATTTGAAAAATATTAATGTCCGTCTGCCGCTCGGGACTCTGACTTGTGTGACGGGCGTCAGTGGCTCGGGCAAGAGCACGTTGGTGGACGACATTCTGCGCCGCGCTTTGTTCCGCCATTTCTATGGCTCGAAGGAACGCCCGGGCGCGCACCGGGCGATAAAGGGGCTCGATCAGTTGGACAAGGTCATTGTTATCGACCAGACCCCGATCGGACGCACACCACGGAGCAATCCGGCGACTTATACCGGGCTCTTCAATCATATCCGCGATCTCTTTGCCAAGCTGCCGGCGGCGAAGGTCCGCGGCTACGGCGTCGGGCGCTTTAGCTTCAATGTGAAGGGCGGTCGCTGCGAGAAATGTCAGGGCGATGGCCTGATCAAGATCGAGATGCACTTTCTTCCCCCGGTCTACGTTACCTGCGAAGCATGCAATGGACGGCGTTACAACCGCGAAACGTTGGAAATAACTTACAAGGGGCTGAACATTGCTGATGTGCTGGCGTTGACGGTGGATGAAGCCGTGAGTTTTTTCCGGGCGGTTCCCTCGATTTACGAGACTTGTCTGACCTTGGCGGAAGTAGGATTGGGTTACCTTTGTCTTGGTCAAGCCGCAACGACATTGAGTGGTGGCGAAGCGCAGCGGATCAAACTGGCGGCAGAGTTAAGTCGAAGAGCAACCGGTCGGACGTTGTACATTCTCGACGAACCAACGACCGGGTTGCATTTCCTTGACGTGGCAAAGCTGCTGGAAGTTGTTTTCAAACTCCGCGCTTCGGGCAACACCTTGCTCGTGATTGAGCATAACCTGGATGTCATCAAAACCGCGGATTGGATCATCGATCTTGGTCCGGAAGGCGGCAACGCCGGTGGACAGATCGTTGCCGAAGGCACGCCGGAAAAGGTCGCGGAATCCGCCGCGAGCTTTACCGGACAGTTTTTGAAGCGGTTGCTTCCGGGTTTCGTCAAATCGACCGGATGAACTGTCCAGGAATGGGAATGAAACGATACCGCCAATTAAATCAGCAGCGGAATAGTAATTCGGCGCGCAGGCTAACCTTGGGAAGAACATTGCTGTCTCGTTTATGGAGAGGGGACACCTCCAAAATCCGCACGTGAATCGAAGCCATGAACCATTGAAGGTAGGGACGGTGCGCTGCGCCGTCCGCGCCGCGTTCAGCGGCGCAACCGTCCCGACCGCTGCTACGCGGGCGGGGACATCGCAGCGCGGTGTCCCTACCAAATTCAGGTTCATCGAACTCTTCAATCTCCAAGATTGGACCCGCATCGGGAACATGAACCGGTTGGCTTGGGTAGGGCGCGTCGCTCCGTGCGCGCCGTCGAGCCACTGCTGGCGTCCGAACATTTCACCACGTTCGTGCGGCGCGCAGAGGACTGCTCGACCTACCTTTCGATTCATGGCGAGGCTTTTTTTGGCGTTATTTGTTCTTCTCTGCGCGAGTGGGTTCATCGCGCGGGCAGCTACTCCCGCCGAAGATCGAGACTTCAACTCAGCCGCGCGGACGTTCAAGGATGAAATGTTCGAACGGGCGGAAAAGGAATTCGCGGAGTTTAATCGAAAGTATCCGGATTCGCTGCGTTTGCCCGAGGCTGTTTTCCTTCAGGCGCGTTCCCTCTTTGAGCGACAGAAGACGAATACCGGGCCGCAGGGCGCCTTTTCTTCCGTGGTGAGCTTGCTTGCCACCAACATAGCGCGGGCCGGCACGCTGGCCGACCAATACCGCTACTGGATCGGAGAAACGCAGTTTCACAGCGGCGACTACAGGGCGGCAGCGGATTCGTTCGCGCAGTTGATAAAGGACTACGCGGATTCGCCGTTGGTTTTGAACGCGAGTTATGCCGAAGCATTCGCCTGGTATAAATCCGGGAATCTCGTCCGGACGATCGAACTCCTGCAAAAGCCGGCAAGCGCGTTTCAACGCGCCTCCCAAACTCGATTGAATGACGATTTCACCGTCAAGGGATTCCTCCTGCTTGCCGAGGCGCTCTTTGCGCAGCACGACTTTAAAGCGACGGAAACGACGCTGAGCGGATTGGCCAACCGGGTCCTCAAACCGGAACAAAAGTGGCAACGCCAGTATTTGCTCGCGCGGCTGCAACTCGCCAATCGCCGGACCGCCGACGCGTTGCAGACCGTGACGAATCTCTTGACCCTCAGCGCCGCGGTTGGCGCACCAAAACTGCAGGCCGAGACGAAAGCACTGGAAGGAGAGATCTTTCAGGAGTTGCAACAAACTGCTTCCGCGATCGCGGCGTATACGAACAATCTGGCGCCCAGCATGCCGGATGGCTACCAGCGACAGGCTCTCTTGAAGATTATCGATTTGACCCTGGGCCAGGGCAACCTTGATCCGGCCGTGCAATGGCTGGAAACCTTCCTGGCCAAAAAGCCTCAAGATCCGCTGCTCGATCTAGTACGGTTCACCTTGGGCGAGCTCAGACTCAAACAATATTACCAACAATTGGAGAATCGATCGGGACCGCCGGAAGTCGCGCCGACGGCGGCAAATCTCCTGGCTCAGGCAAGAGCTCAGTTCAGTCAAGTCATCACGAATTATCCGCAAAGCGGGCTTTTGGGGAAAGCCCATTTCGATCGAGCGTGGTGTTTCTGGGAAGAACGAAAGTACAAGGAGAGCCGGGATGATTTCAAGGCCGCCAGCGAGATACTTGCCACGTCGGAAGAGCAGGCGGTGGCCCGCTTCAAATTGGCCGACGTCCAATTTTTGCAAAAGGACTTTGCTGGTGCCATCACGAATTACAGCCGGCTGGTTGAGGAATACTCCGTGTCTCCCCAGGTCAAAGAGGGCCTTCTTCCGCAGGCTCTCTACCAAATTGTGTTGGCCAGCAGCGAAGTGGGCGATCACGCCAACGCGACAAACGCGCTGGAAAAAATTCAGGCCTGGTTTCCGGAAAGCGAATTCAATGAACGCAGCGCGTTGCTGGCGGGTCACACTTTTGCGCGTCAACAAAAGCCGGCCGAAGCGCGCGCGGTTCTCGAGAAATTTATCGAGCGATTTCCCGATTCACCGCTGCTTCCGGAAGTCAGGCGTGAGGTGGCGCGAACTTTTATGCTGGAAGGCAAATGGCAGCAAGCCGCGCTCCACTACGATGCGTGGGTGGCGCAGTTCACCAACCACGAGGAGTTGCCGCAGGCCGAATTCGATCGCGCGTGGGTGTACTACCAGGCCGGGCAGGAGACTAATGCGTTCAATCTTTTCAGCAATTATGTCACCCGCTTTCCCGCCAGCCCGCTGGCCGCTCTCGCGCAAAACTGGATGGCTGATTATTTCACTCGGAAGGGCGATCCCGTGAACGCAGAGCGGAATTATCAGCTCCTCTATCAGAGCACCAATTTTCCTCCGTCCGCATTGAAATACCAGGCCCTGTTACGGGCGGGCGCGTCAGCGTTGGCGCGCCAGGGCTACGACGACGCAATTGCCTATTTCACCAACTTGATCGATATCGCCAACTATGATTCCAACTGCCCACCAACCGTTGCGGCGCAAGCTTACTTCGCGTTGGGCGACGCCATTATCGAAAAACCGGTTGCCGAGCGGACCGATCCAATGAGGCAGCGATTTGAAGTGGCGATTAACGCGTTCCGCGCCATTCGCGCTATTCTGGTCAACTATCCCACCAATAGCCTGGTGCCGCTGGCGTTTGGCAGGATCGGCGACTGCTATTTTCAGTTGGGGGTTGGAGACCCCGCTCGTTACGAGGGCGCGGTCACAAACTATCAGGAGGTGATCAAATCACCGGGGGCGAGTGCGTCGGCCCGGAGTCAGGCGGAAGTGGGGCTCGGAAATACCCTGGAGAAGAAGGCCGAGTGGTTGGAAAAACAAACTGACGCAAAGGCCGTTGCCGAACGAGAGAATTTATTCGACGAAGCTTTGAACCATTATTTGGACGTCCTTTACGAAAAAAATCTCCGCGATGGTGAAGAGGCTGATCCAGTTTGGATCGGAAAAGCCGGGCTGGAGGCCGGACGACTGTCTGAACAGTTGAAAAACTGGGACAAGGCCCTTAATATTTACAGCACTCTGATGGAACGGCTGCCGGTGTTGCGTCCCGTGTTGGAGAAAAAAATTGAAAAAGCCAGGGCAAATTTGCCCAGAGAAAAAAAATAGGGTGCTGGCCTGAATTCAACCGGGTCGTTGGCTCCACCAGTTCAGGACATTGCCAAAAAACATAGCCACTGTTTGACACAGTTTTGCGCGTCGGGTAAGTTGTGTTGTAATCATAATGAACGCCGCCCTCGAAAACGACCTCAGTGTGAATATCACGGAAAACGCCGCCAACGAAATAAAGACCATGCTGGCGAAACAGGGAGAAAACACGGGCAAATCGCTTCGCGTATACATCGAAGCGGGCGGCTGTTCCGGGATGCAATACGGGATGGTTTTCGACGAGAAACGCCCGGATGATCTGGCCAGCGAGTTTTATGGAGTTTCGGTGCTGGTTGATCCGATCAGTGCGAACTATCTGCGCGGCTCGGTTGTGGACTTTGTGGACAGTTTGAATGGCGGCGGCTTTAAGATTTCAAACCCCAACGCCCGCCAATCCTGCGGCTGTGGAAAATCTTTTGAAGCCTGAGTAAGGACAGTTCTCGCTTGGGCTGAACAATGCCGTTCCGTGTGATGCGGAACGGCTCTTCATTATGAACCGAAGAATGTTCCTGGCAACGATGGGCAGTTTCGCGGCTCTTGACACTCCGCTTGTCCGGGCAGCCGGAGGTGAGGCGAGAATCCGGACCACCTCCAACAATCCACCCCGCAAAGTTATCGTCGGGACAGCCATGCAATCCTTTTGGGGACAGTATCCCGGCCTGGGCAATCGTCTCGATCAACTGGCGGGAATCGTGGACCAGATGGCCGCCCAGGCCAGAAAGAAATACGGGCGCGGTCTCGAT
>JBDTOW010000243.1:0-6337 GCA_039933075.1 Verrucomicrobiota bacterium
TATCCGCGGCGCACCAGCCCGGTGCTTCGGGGGAAATGGGTGCTCGAAGAAGTCCTGGGCGCGCCGCCCCCGCCCCCGCCGCCGATGGTCAAAAGCCTTCCCCAGGACGACAAGCCGAAGGAAGGATTAACCTTCCGGCAGCAACTAGAGAAACACCGCACCGATCCAAATTGCGCGAGCTGCCACAAACGAATGGATCCGCTTGGTTTTGGGCTGGAAAACTTTGACGCGATTGGCCGGTGGCGAACTGAGATCGGCGGACAACCGGTCGACGCCTCCGGCGTAATGGTGACCGGCGAGGAGTTCAAAGGGCCGGCGGAATTGAAACAACTTTTGCTCGGTCACCGCGAAGAATTTGTTCGCAACCTCACCGAGAAAATGCTTTCCTATGCGTTGGGCCGCGGACTGGAGTACTATGATACGCCGATCGTCAGGCAGATCGCGCGGGCGGTGGCAACGAATGAGTTTCGTAGCACGGTGCTGGTTACGGAGATCGTGAAGAGTTACCCGTTCCAGTATCGTCGAAACAATCCGGTGACCGTGGCCGCCCGCTGATTTTTGAACGAATATGTTAGGTGCAGAGCGCAGCTTCGTAGCGCAGATTGGTAATCTGCCGTATCGCCGATTTGTAATCGGCAGAGCGCCCGAAGGTTCGAGCGCACTGGCACAAGCCGACGGGCCGCAGAATGCCATTCTGCGAAACAGCAGATTACCAATCTGCGCTACGCGAAACCCATACTTTTAATGGGCTGGTAGCCGCGGATGTGGATTCGCGGGTGGAGAATCCAAACAGCGGCCGACGCGCGTCGGCGGCCACAAAGGACAAATGATGAAATCGCAATCAATCTCCCGGCGAACAATGCTGAAAGGCGTGGGCGTAATGATGGGTTTGCCCTTGCTCGAAGCCATGGCGCCGATCGCCGCTTTCGCGACAAAAACCGCCAAGCCAATCGCCGGCAAGCCACCCGTCCGCCTGGCCGTTCTTTACATGCCGAACGGGGTGAACCCGCACTCGTGGACGCCCAAGAGTGTCGGGCGCGAGTTCGAGCTTTCTCCGATTCTCTCGCCGCTGGCTAACGTCAAGGATGACATCCTTGTCCTTACCGATCTTTGGAACTTAGCGACGGATACCGGCGACGGCCATTACGTTAAGACGGGTGGGTTTCTGACCGGGACCACAATCACTCGCACGACCGGCAGCGATTTGCGCAGCGGCAACGTATCAATCGATCAGATCGCCGCCCAACGCATTGGGAATCTAACTCCATTGCCGTCGCTCGAACTCGGCATCGAACCCGTCACCACCGGGGTGGATACGAACGTCGGCTTTACCCGGCTTTACGGATCGCACATTTCCTGGAGCACACCCACCACGCCCGTCGCGAAAGAAATCAATCCCCAGCTCGCCTTTGACCGTTTGTTCCGCTCGAACATCGCGGGCCGCCGCGCCAGCGCCGGCAGCGATCAGAGCGTGCTCGATCTGGTGGCGGACGACGCCCGCCGACTGCGCGGAAAAGTCGGCCGGGCCGACCAGCTCAAGCTGGACGAGTATTTCGACTCTGTTCGCGCCGTGGAAAAACGAATTGAGTTCGACCGAAAGCGCAGGTCCGAAGAGGTCCAAACCGACCCGGTGGCCCGCCAGGAAATCGAGAAACTCGGCCAACGCATCAAAGATTGGTACAACGATCCCGCCCGGGTAAGCGAACGCGCAATCGACCATACCGGGCAAGTCCGTCTGATGCTCGACATCATGGTGCTTGCCTTCTGGACCGACTCGACCCGCATCAGCACTTTCATGTTCGGAAATGCCGTTAGCGGCAAAAACTTTTCCTTTCTCGAAGGTGTCAGCGGCGGGCATCACCAGATTTCTCATCACGAAAACAAAGAGGACAAACTGGAGCAATACAAACGAATCAACGCCTGGCACCTTCGGCAATACGCTTACATGCTCGAACGAATGAAATCAATTAAGGAAGGCCAGAGCACGCTGCTCGACAACTCGATGGTTCTCTTTGGCGCGGGCATGCGCGACGGCAACGCGCACAATCCTCACAACCTGCCGATCGTCCTGGCTGGTCGCGCTGGCGGCGCCCTCGCGACTGGTCGACACCTCGTCTACGAAAAGAACACGCCGCTCTGCAATCTCTACGTCTCGATGTTGAAACGCGCCGGCGCGCCGGTGGAAAATTTTGCTGACAGCACCGGGGAATTGCCGGGCCTGGCCGATTCGAATTTTACGGGCAACGCCACCCCGGCTGCTTAGCAGTTCGTTGACGGGCTGTTAACGCGCGCATGGCTAAAAGTTCGAAGTTTTTTTTCGCTGGAGTGCTTCCCGCAGTTGCGCTCCTGATGACCAGTTGCACCTCCGCGAGTCTGGCGCGGCGGATCGTGATCGCGCCCAATCTGGAGCAACCACCGCCATCACCGCGCGATTGGAAATCTGCGCCAGCGATCACGAAGGTCTACGACAAGACGTGGCACGTTCCCGTTGGCCCGCCCGCGGCGACGTTGTCGGTTGCCTTGATCGATCCGGGAGATTTCCAACTCAAACACAACCTCAAAGTGGATTGGAAGCGGGGGCATGGGAGCATTCACCTCGACTTTGGATTCAAACCCCCGAGACGGCCGCAACCGATCACGCCGAAAGGAACGATTCTGCTTTTGCACGGCTATATGCTGTCCAAAGAGACGATGCTGCACTGGGCGCTCGATCTGGCGGAAGCCGGTTACCGGGCAATCCTGGTTGATCTTCGCGGGCACGGAAAATCGACCGGGAAATGGATCACCTACGGCGCACACGAGGCGGATGATCTGGTGCAGGTGCTGAACGACCTTGAGCAACGAGGCGCGTTGTCCGGCAAACTGGGAGTGCTCGGCGTGTCTTATGGCGCTTCCTTGGCACTCAAGCTGGCGAGCCGGGATCAACGAATCGAGGCGATCGTGGGCTTGCAGCCCTTTTCGTCAGCCCGGGACGCCGTCGTGGAATTTGGGCGCGCGAATCTTCACTGGCTGAATATGTTTATTTCCGATGCTTCGCTGGCCCGGGCGCTTCACAAGGCGGAAATGCTTGCGGACTTTTCCTGGGAGCAAACCGACGTCTGCGCCACGATCCAGAAAGTTCACGCCCCGATCCTTTTATTTCACGGAATGAAGGACACCTGGATTGCCCCGAGGAACAGCCAGACGATCCAAACCCGGGCGAATATTGGTTGTCGGCTTGTGCTGTTGGAGCAGGACAACCATATCACGCTGGCCGCCCGGCTGAAGCCGATCGACTGCGAAGTCATCGAATGGTTCGATTGCAATCTCGCCTCGACGGCGGCATTGCCTTAGTCGCGAATTGACAGTTTGCGGTCTGTGCCTTGCATGGTGGTGGCGACGATGGCGTAAAGGGCTGCCCAGGCTGCTCGTGCGGGGGGCGTGAAGGCTGGGCCGAGGCATTCGTGCAGCATCGAGAGCAGAGCCTCACCCACCGTGTCATAATGTTTATCCTCCACTCCGTACGTCGTGTGACGGCGCCCGAGGTCGCGGAGAACCGCCTGCAGGGTATGCGGGCTGTCGAGCAGGCCGACGGCGGCGCCGAGCATCTCCATAAGCTTGCGTCCCTGGATTTCAATGTCTGCACTGAACAACGCCCGCAAGGCCGGATCCAACGCGAACAACTGCTGATAAAAAATAAGCGCGGCGACGCGAGACCGCGGTTCGATGAGGGCGAATGTTTGCCGCACGAGTTGAACTTGCTCAGAAGTCATGATGCGTGTGGCGCGAGAGGGAATTTACGGTGCCACAATCCGATAGAAGCGTTTTGAACCGAGCGGTTCCAGATCGGTCACCGGCATGGACGTTTCGGTGCAGACAAGCGTCCGCAGCGGTGTCCAGTCAATGAGATCGCTCGAAACCTGGATCTGATATGACTGGCCAACCTGGCCGCTAAACCGAAACTGAAACGAGTTCCCGGCGCGCCCGGACTCGGACAACCGGAGGTCGCTCTCCTGGGTCAGGACTCCGGATTGCAGGAGAATCCCAGGTTCGCCTACCGCGACAAAGCTGCCGTTGCCGTAAGCAACATTCCAGAGAGTTTTGGTGATGCCGCTGGTGCGCCGGGTCCAGTTGACCCCGTCTGGCGAGGTGACGATGAGGCTGCCTTGCGCGCTGTTATTGCCCTGACCCACTGCGACGAAAAAGCCGCCGCCATACGTGATTCCATACATATCTAGTCCCGCCCCGCTCGTGCGCGTGGTCCAGGTCGTTCCGTCCGGCGAAGTGCGAATAGTCCCGCCTTTGCCGACGGCAACGAAGAGACCTCTGCCCGCGGCAACCGCGTAAAGAGGATAGCTCGTGCCGCTCTCGTGTGATTGCCACTCGACGCCGTCGGTTGACACGGAAACGTGCCCTGCCTGTCCGACGGTGACGAACCGGTTTTGTTGGAATGCGACGCCGTAGAGCTTGTTCGCCGTGAAGTTCGCATTCGGTGCCCAGATGGCTCCGTCGGAAGAAGTCAAGGTGGCTCCGTTATTCCCCACAGCCACGAACCGGCCTTGGCCAAAGGCAATGCCATTCAGCCATGAAAAGTATTCTGATAATCGATGACCACGCAGACACGCGCCGTAATTTGCGGCTCATGCTTCGTTTTGAAGGTTTTGACCTGTTCGAGGCCGAGGACGGCGCGGCCGGCGTCGCATCCGCCAGGCAAAGGAAGCCCGATCTAATCCTCTGCGACGTGATGATGCCCCACCTCGACGGCTACGGTGTCCTGAAAGCGCTTCGCGAAGATCCGGACACCCGAACGATTCCTTTCCTGTTTCTCACCGCCAAAGCCGACAAACTGGACATCCGCCATGGGATGAATCTGGGCGCAGACGATTACTTGCCTAAACCCGTGGGCCGCGACGAATTGATGGCCGCCATCGCAGCCCGGCTAGAACGGGCCAAGCAACAAGCCCAACCGGAGTTCAAACCCAATTTCGACTCCGCCATCCCTCTCGAATCGATTGGGCTGACGCCGCGCGAAGCCGAAGTGTTGCTCTGGAAAGCGCAGGGCAAATCTAACAGCGATATCGGGACGCTGCTCGGCATGGCAGAAGTCACGGTGAAGAAGCATGTGACCCGCATCTTCGAAAAGCTTGGTGTGGAAACCCGCAACGCCGCCACTCTGCGGGCTTTGGAAGTCCTCAGCTCAGCAGCGGCCAAATGACGTCTGCCGGGAATTTGGGATTCATCCTCCGTGCTCCTTGACCGCGCGCGGACGAAAGACTGAAGCGTCCTGCGTCAGAACCGCATTCCCGCTCGCAGATCGCTCTTGCCATCGGCAGGACCTTCACATTGAGTATGCGCGGACCTTGCAGGGCGGACTCCGTTCGTTCGAGCAAATGCTTCCACTACGAGCGAAATACCGATCGTCAATAATCATTTGATGAAAGCCATCCAACTGGAAAAACCGCAGAATTTTCGTCCGATCGAAATTCCCGAGCCTCCGGCACCAGGCTATGGCGAAGCGCTCGTGCGCATCCACCGCGTCGGCATCTGTGGCACGGACTACTCCGGTTACCTCGGCAAAATGCCGTTCTACAGCTATCCCCGCATTCCCGGACACGAACTGGGTGTCGAGGTCCTGGCGGTCGGTGAAGGCGACACCAACGTGCGGCCTGGCGACCGCTGTTCGGTCGAGCCGTACATGAATTGCGAGCAATGCTTTGCGTGCCGGCGCGGCAACAGCAACTGCTGCGAGAATCTGAAAGTGCTGGGAGTGATGATGGACGGCGGCATGTGCGAACAGATGATTCTCCCCATGCGCAAGCTGCATCCGTCCACGAAGCTCTCGTTCGAACAACTCGCGCTGGTCGAGACACTGGCCATCGGCTGCCACGCGGTCGGTCGCGGCAATCCGCAACCGGGCGAGAACGTGCTGGTGATCGGCGCCGGGCCGATTGGATTGTCGGTGATTGAGTTTGTGAAACTTACTGGTGCCAAGTGCATCGTTCTGGATCTCAATCAGCAGCGGCTGGACTTCTGCAAACAGAGGATAGGCGTGGTGAACACGATTCTGAGCACAGGCGACGGTTCGGAACTCGAAGCACTCAAAACGCTGACGGATGGCGCGCTCGCGCAAGTCGTGATCGACGCCACGGGCAGCAACAAGTCGATGTCAAATGCGCTGAACTATGTTGGCCATACCGGCAAACTTGTCTTCGTCGGCATCACGACCCAGGAGGTGAGCTTCGGCCATCCGCTCATGCACCGGCGTGAGCTGACGCTGCTGGCGTCGCGGAATGCGCTCCCACCCGATTTCACTCGCATCATCACGTTGATCGAAGATGGCCGGATTGACACCCAACCG
>JBDTOW010000244.1:0-6334 GCA_039933075.1 Verrucomicrobiota bacterium
ATCCGCGCGGTCTCTACACGCTGTTCTTCACGGAGATGTGGGAGCGCTTCAGCTATTACGGCATGCGGGCCTTGCTCGTGCTCTTCATGGTGGACGCGATTCGGAACGGAGGCATGGGGCTTACCGATGAAACAGCGACGGCGATTTATGGTCTCTACACGGCGGCGGTGTATTTGGCGTGTCTGCCGGGCGGCTGGCTGGCCGATCGCCTTTTCGGCGCGCAGAAGTCGGTTTGGTATGGCGGCATCGTCATCGCGATGGGTCACTTCGTTTTGGCGATTCCGCGAACGGATACTTTCTACCTCGGGTTAATTCTCGTCGTGGTGGGTACGGGACTGTTGAAGCCGAACATCAGCGCCATCGTCGGAGAACTTTATCCGGAAGGAGGCGCCCGGCGCGATGCGGGCTTCACGATTTTCTATATGGGCATCAACCTAGGCGCAGCCATCGGTCCGCTGATCTGCAGCACGCTCGGCGAGAAAATGAACTGGCACTACGGCTTCGCCGCGGCGGGCGTCGGCATGGTCCTGGGGCTGATCCAATTCCGGCTTTCAGTAAGACATTTAGGCGAGGCGGGCCTGCGTCCTGGACACGAAACAAGACTGAGCAAAAAGGGCCGCGCCAGTCTTGTCTGTGTGATTGCCGCCATCGTGTTGGTTGTGGGATTAAGCCTGGCGGGCATCATCCAGATCAATCCAGTCGCGTTGGCTCGGAGCACGGGAGGATTCCTCGTGGCCATCGCGATTCTTTACTTCGCCTGGGTGCTGCTTTTTTTCGATCTGGACCGGACGGAGAAACAGCGAGTCGGAGTCATCATGATCCTGTTCATTGCCTCCGCTCTATTCTGGGCCGGGTTCGAGCAGGCCGGCTCTTCGTTCAATTTGTTTGCCGAACGTTACACGGCGCGCAACCTGGGTCTCTTCAACTTCGTCATCCCGACCGGCTGGTTCCAATCCCTGGGGCCTGTCTTCATCATCACCCTCGCGCCCGTGATGGCTTCGCTGTGGGTGGCGCTAAACCGCCGCAATTTGAATCCTTCCTTGCCGGCCAAGTTCGGTCTGGGTTTGATCCTATTGAGCGCGGGATTCGTGGTGATGGCTGGTGCGGCCAAGCTGGTCGCGGCGGGGCACAAAGTCTGGCCCACCTGGTTGATCGCAACTTACCTGCTCCATACCTTCGGCGAATTGTGTCTCAGCCCGGTGGGTTTAAGCTCCGTCACCAAATTGGCGCCGCGTCGACTGGTCGGGCAGATGATGGGCACGTGGTTTCTGGCGACGTCGCTGGGAAATTTGATCGCCGGCCTGATCGCTGGCGAATTCAAGGCTGACGCGGTCCATGCAATGCCGGGACAATATCTGCAAATGGTCATCCTGCCGCTGGCCACCGGCGTTGCGTTGATCCTCCTGGCTAAACTAATCAAGAAATGGATGGTCGGAGTTAAATGAAGCCACAGCCTCTTTTCACTTCCGCTTCGGCACCTTCGGTCGCCGCGCGATGCCGTCGTGAATGATCTTCATGATCTGCTTCCGCTCGTTCCCCATGAGGGGCAAGCGCGGAGTACGGACCCATTCGGCGCCGAGGCCGCATTCCTGCACCGCCAGCTTGATGTATTGAACGAACTTCACATGTGTGTCGAGGTGGAGTAGCGGAGTGAACCAACGGTAAATCGCCCGCGCGTTGTCCCAATCGCCGCGGCGCGTCAGTTCCCAGAGGTATTGGTTTTCGCGCGGGAAAGCAATGCCACTGCCTGCGACCCAGCCGTCGATTCCGAGGATGGCGCTCTCGAGGAGAAGATCGTCCACGCCGGTGAAAATGGCGTAGCGATCGCCGACGGTGTTGTGCAGATCGGTGATGCGTCGAGAATTGCCGGAGCTTTCCTTGAGCGCGACAAAGTTCTTCACATCCGCCAACTGGGCGAACATCTCCGGCGTGATGTCGTTCGCGTAGCCGATCGGGTTATTGTAAATCATGATCGGCAGCCCGTTGGCTTTGGCAACCGCGCGGAAGTGCGCCATCGTTTCCCGCGAGTCGCCTTTGTAAACCATCGCCGGCATTAGCATGAAGCCGCTGGCGCCGAGCTCCTCGCAATCCCGCGCGTAGCGGCACGCGGCAGCGGTGCTGTTCTCCGCCACGCCGCTGAGCACCGGGACGCGGCCGTTCGCGACTTTCACGGTTGCTTCAACGACGCGGCGCTTCTCTTCCGGTGCGAGCGCCTGGTTCTCGCCGAGCGAGCCAAGCATAATGAGGCCGGTGACGCCCGATTCAATCAGCGCCTCGACGTGCCGCGCCGTGGCCTCGAGGTCAAGTGATTGATCTTTTTTGAGTTGAGTGGTGACGGCGGGGAAGACGCCTTGCCAATAGGGTTTCATAGAATGTGTTTAAGCTAGTTTCTTTGGCCGGTGAGGGTGACAAATCTGAGATCCAATCAAGGCGATATCGCTCGATAGAACCGCTGGGGAATTGTCGTGGGTTTTAGGACCGTTACGGAAAATGCTGCCTGGCCATTAGTGAAGGTGACCAGGTCGATCCAGTGCGGTGTGTTTAGATTCGTGGAAACTTGGAGCGTGGAGCGGCTACCGGGCACGCCCAGGACGAGCAATTCGCAACTGACATCTCCGAGCCTCTCACCCAGAGCGAGACTCAACTCAGTCGCGCGTCCCGATTGCAGGATGGTGCCTTGATCGCCAACGACCACGAAAGTGCCGTTGCCGTAAGTTGCTCCCCAGAGCGTTTGAACCGAGACCGGCGTTCGACTGGTCCAGGAGAAACCGTCCGGCGAGGTCAACATTGTCGAAAATCCCGTTTCAATAGACGGATAGCCGACTGCCACAAAGCTGCCGGCTCCGTAGGTCACCGCATACAGAATAGTGTTCGAGAAACCCGAGTCCACGTTCGTCCAGGTGATGCCGTCGTCCGAGGCCAGGATGGCGCCGGCGTTCCCTACTGTGACGAACCGGCCGTTACCATAAGCGATCCCACGCAGTGCGTGAGTTGTCCCCGTTGATCGGGTGGTCCAAGTGTCCCCATTTATCGAAGTCTGGATCGTGCCGCGCGAGCCGGCACCGACGAACGCTCCGTTTCCGTAGGTGATGGCAAGGAGATTCGTGGCTGTCCCGGAGCCCGACGAGCGCCAAGTGATGCCGTCGGTTGAAGATACCACGTTCGTGCTGCCGACTGCCACAAACGTTCCGTCGCCAAAGGCAACGGCGGACAAAACTGGAGTCGTCGAAGAACCTCGATCGTTCCAGATGGCGCCGTCGGTCGAGGTCGCGATCCTGCCGCTAGTCTGGCCCGTCGCCGTGTCCGCGTAGGATCCCACCGTCACAAAAAGGCCATTGCCATACACGACTCCGTAGAGGGTGCCGCTGGTGACTAAATCCGGCCTTGTCCACGTGATGCCGTTGGATGAAACGGCGATGGCGCCTGTGCCTAAAACGGGATTTCGCAATCCGACGGCCACAAATGTGCCGCCGCCAAAGGTGACGCCGTAATAAGTCTGATCCAGAATCCCGGACGTTCGGCCTGTCCACGTCGCCGCATCGGTCGAGGTGAGAATCGCGGTTGTCACGAACGCGGGTCCCACGCGCGTGCTGCCGACGGCAATGAAATTTCCGTTGCCGTAGGTGAGGCCCGATAAATCGACCGTGTTCGCGCCCAAATCCTGTTTCGTCCAAGTCGTGGCGTTGGTTGAAGTCAGGATTGTTCCAGCGCCTCCAATCACAAATTTGCCTCCGCCGAATGCCGTCGCGTAAAGTTCGTTCAAGGTGCCGGAATTCTGGCTCGTCCAGATGAGACCGTCCGGGGACGTTAGAATCTCGGTTCCGCCGGTGGCGACGAAGGTGCCATTGCCGTACGTGATACTCGTTAAACCGACATCGGTGCCCGAGTCTGCCGCCGTCCACAACACGGCGTCAGGCGAGGTAATGATCAAGCCCTCCTCGCCGACCGCCACAAACATCCCGCTCGCATACGTTACCGCCGTCAACGTCCCTGGCATTCCCGCAGTTCCAAGAGTCCAGGTAAGGCCATCGTTCGAAGTCAGAATGGTGGCGTTGCCAAACTCGTTGACATCGCCCACGGCGACAAACATGCCGCCGCCGTAAGTAATTCCGTAAAGCGACGCGGTAGACTCTGAGCCCACATTGGTCCAGCTCGACCCAACAGAGGTGAAGATCTCACCAAAGCCGCCCACTGCTGCGAAAGTGCCGTTCCCGTAAGCCACACCTCGAAAATCTTCCGAAGTTCCCGAAATTTGACTCACCCAGTTCGTCCCGTCCCCGGAACTGACAATCGCGCCCCCGGCTCCAACCGCCACGAAGGTGTTGCTCCCATAGGTTACGCCGGTGAGGCGGTTTGCCTCCGGCAATGGATTGCGCCGATACCATTGGTCGAGCGGCTCGGCGATTACGTTGAGTACGGCGAACAAAAGCAACGAACCGAGTAGAAGAGCCTGTCTGAGCCATATCCATGCAGTGGGAAACTGTCTCGCCCTCCCCCTAACGCACTCTCCCATGTCCCCCCGGAGCGGGAATCCACTGTTTCCACGCTGGAAGGAGTCACTGAACGGTGCTTGTTCCAGATCGTTTGAAAACTTCTCCCTCTTCCGGGGGAAAGGGCCGGAATGCACTGCTGTTGAATTGAGGAGTTGGACAATCTGTTCTCTCCCCGGAGGGGAGGAATGTGAATAGCCGTGGGTGGCTAACCCACGGATCGGGACGAAAAATGGATTGCGACCCCGGAGGGGTCGAACAAACCCGCCGGCATGTCTCGTTCGACCCCTTCGGGGTGGATATCGATTTTGCCCATTGTCCCGTGGGTTGCACCCACGGCTATTCACATTCAGACCCCTTCGGGGCTGTGCCTTCCAAACGCCATACCTTAATTCAATGACAGTGAGGCCGGGGTGAGGGCGCGCGTTCTCCGCAACTGAATTGTTCCGGCTAAGTTTGGCTGGTGCCGGCGCTTGCAGACCACCGCATTTCATGTTGGTGTTGGATTGAGCAGTTTGTCCTGCCCATTTGTTAAAGACGCCAGCTAACTTTCCAGCGCAATGGCTTCGTCGATCAGCATGATGGGAATCCCGTGGCGGACCGGGTAGAGAAACTTTTTATCCGCGCGAATCAATCCGCCGTCGATTTTCTCCAGCACGGTTCGTCCGGCGCGGTTTTGCAACTGCCCGGTGGCGATTCGCTGATTTATTTTTTCAACGGCCGCCGGTTCTGCCGCAGCCAAAAGCTGGTGGCTTTCCGGGCAACACATGATTTTCAGCAGTTCGGGGTCAATCATGGCTCGGGCGGGTTGTTGAGAGCGCGGCGAGCTGCTTCGTAAACTTCCTTCAGCGGGACGTTTTTCTCCGCCGCAACTTTTTTGCACGACTCAAACTCTGGTGACGCCTGGATCGTTCGACCGTTCAATCGGCCAAGTTTCACGCTGATTTCGCCGTAGTCGGTCTGGACGGTGACCAGCTCGCGCTGCAATTTGCGACGCTCACACAAATGCCGGCGGACACCAAACGCGCTCGTCTCGCGTAGTATCAGTTCGGCGAATTTGTCCGCGTCGCCTTCCGCGCAAAGCAACGTCAGCAAAACACCGGGGCGGTTCTTCTTCATTTGGATCGGCGTGTGAAAAACGTCCAAAGCGCCAGCCGCCAAGGCGCGCTCAACAAAATGCCCCAGAATCTCGGCGTTGATATCATCCAGGTTCGTTTCCAGAACCGCAACCGTGTCCGTCACCCAATCATTGTGCGCGAACGAGCCACTCGATGAAACTTCACCCAGGACAGCACGCAGAACATTGGGTCGCGTTTTATTGTCTCGAGTGCCAAGTCCGTGTCCGATCCGGACCGCCACGAGACCTTGCATTGGCCCGAAGTGTTCCACGAATTCGGCGAGCAAGGCGGCACCCGTAGGGGTGACCAGTTCGTGCGGTTCTTCGCATTGCGTGATGGCAATGCCGCGCGCGCCGAGGATCGCCAGCGTCGCCGGGGCGGGCACTGGAAATCGACCATGCGCACAGTTGATCCAGCCTGAGCCTTCGACCACGGGTGCCGCCATAACTCGAGGTTTCCCCAGAAGTTCAAGCGCAACACATGCGCCCACGATGTCCACAATCGAATCGATTGCGCCGACCTCATGGAAATGAACATCGGCCGGCGGACGATCGTGAATCTTCCCCTCAGCGACGGCGACGCGATGGAATACAGCAATGGATTTTTGCTTCACCCAGTCCGAGAGCGCACTTGCCTGGATCAGTTTCTTGATGTCGGCAAAGGTTTGGCCATGCGCGTGTTCGTTTCCCTGCGGATGGTGGTGGTCCTCGATGAAGCGTCTTTCGT
>JBDTOW010000245.1:0-6317 GCA_039933075.1 Verrucomicrobiota bacterium
GTCCTTGAAGATTTTGGTGAGACCGCGAACGATGATGACATTTTCCTGTGACATAGGTTTACGCCATCCTCGGCACCAATTGCGCCGCGGATAGAGTCGGACCTTCCCCGGTTGAAGGCGGTTTCGCTGCGGTCGCCTTAAAAGGCTCCAGCTCCTCGCCGTGCCGCACCAGACGCATGCTGTTCAAGATCACAATAATCGAGCCTACGTTGTGCATGAGGGCGGCGACGATGGGGTTCAGGTAACCGAACGTGGCCAACGTTAACCCGCCGATGATAAAGAAAACACCAAACAAAAAGTTTTGATTGATGACCGCGCGCGTGCTGCGGGAAAGCTTCACCAGGAATGGCAGCCGGCGCAGGTCGTTGTTCATGAGCGCAATCGTCGCGCTGTGAATGGCGACTTCACTCCCGGCGGCACCCATGGCGATGCCGATGTCCCCTGCGGCCAGCGCCGGCGCGTCGTTCACGCCATCTCCGACCACGGCAACCCGATAACCTTTGGCCTTCATCTGCCGCACAAACAGAACTTTGTTCTGGGGCAAACACTCGGCCGCCACTTCTTCGCAGCCGATCTCGCGGGCCACCCGCGCGGCAACCGGCTGGCGATCGCCGGAAACCATCGCGATGCGGCGCACGCCACTCTGCTTGAGTTCCGCCAAGGCGTCACGGGCCTCGGGGCGGGTCTGATCTTGCAGGCCAACCCAGCCGATGCAGCGGCCATTGCGCCCGACAAAAATCAAACTGAAACCTTCGGTCTCGTTTAAATCCACCGACTTGAAAAAATCCTCCGTTATACCGTTGTCTTTCAACCATTGCGCCCGGCCTACGAGAATCGCGTCACCGTTCAAGTGCGCTTTGATTCCCCGGCCTGCCGTCTCGGCAAAGTCTTTCGGCTCGACCAGCGGGACCCCGGCTTCCTCCGCGAGGTTGGCTAGCGCCTTGGCCGTCGGATGGTTGCTGTATTTTTCGGCGGAAGCAGCGAGGCGCAACAGTTCCGCTGGCGCCGTATCGCCTAACGGATGCAGCCGGCTAACCACCAGTTTTCCGGTGGTCAGGGTTCCAGTCTTGTCAAAGACGAACGCGTTGATCGTGGCGGCGAGTTCGATGTCTGCCACGTTCTTGATGAGAATCCCCAATCGCGCCGCGGCCGACAGCGCGGCAACCATCGCCGTCGGCGTCGCCAGAATGAAAGCGCAGGGACAGGAAACCACCAGCACGGAAATAACGCGATGCAAGTCGCGCGTGAAAGCCCAAACGAGCGCGCCGATCACCAGGACCAGCGGCGTATAGAAATGCATGTATTGATCGATAATGCGCATGATCGGCAGCTTGGTCTTTTCGGCTGCCAAAATCAGCTCCCGCACCCGGCCCAACGTCGTGTCCTGCCCGGCGCGGCTGACCCGGATCTCCAAAACCCCGGTGAGGTTTTGTGTTCCAGCAAACACTTCATCGCTGGGCTTCTTGTCGACGGGCAGCGATTCGCCCGTGATGTTGGCTTGATTGAACGAGCCTTGACCGCTGACAATCACGCCGTCCGCCGCCACGTTATCGCCGGGGCGCACACGGATTACATCGCCAATCACCAATTCCTGGGCTGCCACTTCCTCTTCCGTGTTGCCCTTGATCCTGCGGGCTTTGGTCGGTGTCAGCTTAATCAACGATTCGATCGAAGCACGGGCGCCGTCGGCGGTCCGGGTTTCGATAATTTCACCCATCAACATGAAAAAGGCGACGATGCCCGTCGTGGTATATTCGCCGGAAGCAAACGAAGCCAGTACCGCAATGCTAACCAGCTCGTTGATACTTAGAATCCCGCGACGGATGTCTTTGATCGAGGTCCAGACAATCGGGTAGCCGAGAATAATGGCGCCGATCATGGCGCTGGCGTCATCGAGAATGGTGTCCTGCTTAAACAGCCATCCCACCACAAAGGCGTTGATGATAAAAATAAGTCCGATCAGCGTCTGAGTCAGGCGAACCGGGGTATGCTCATGCTCGCAGCTAGAGCAATTCTCTCCACTGTGATCGTGATTATAGCCCGGCTGATGGCTATCTTCGGCGCGGCTAACGAGTGAGGTCACTTGCATAAATGGCAATCAGCTAATAATTCAATCCAGTTTTTGGCTTCACGCTCATCGACGGCGCACATCCCGGGTCATCGGCGCCGCGTCCGTTTTCTCGGGCTCTTTGACGCTTGGTTCTTGCGGCTCACGACTCAACTGTAATCTGAGTTCGCGGGATTTGCCATCGGCGCGGTCCGGGATGAACCATTTTTCCACCTGGGCGTTGGTCATGAGGCGTTGAAGCGCTTCGATCTGTAACCGCTGTAGATACAATTTCGGATCGCGGTTGTAGTAGGGCAATTGATCGGAAAGATACCTGGCTTCAGCCTCGACGGCTTGCAAGAGCTGATTGCGCGCCGTTTCACCGGCATTCACCAGCGCGCTCGCCTCGCCGTGCGCCTTATTGACAATCTCGTTGGCATAGCCGCGCGCGGTGTCCCGTGCGTTGATTGCGTCTTGACTGGCATCGTTAACTTCATTGAATTTGTCTTTGACCTGCCGCGGAGCGATCAAATCCAGGCTGCTGGTTTCGACGGAGACACCCAGGCCTTGCTCCTCGATGAGTTGGTTGACACGAGCCAATAGCCTTTCCTTGAATCCAGTCTGATCGCGCAGGGCCTTATCCACGGTGTAATGGGCGGACGTGTGGAACAGCGCGTTGTTGAGAGCATTTTGAAGCAGGTTCGATCCGCCAGTAAAAAGATTAAGGTTTGTGCCGCTGGCAAAATTGAAGGCGTAACGAAAGGGATCGCTAATTCGATACTGGAGCGTTGAACGAACGTGAATAATATTGCCGTCGGCGGTCAGCGTGTAGCCATCGGACGCCGGATTCAACGATGGCCCAGGCGGCGGTTCAGATTGTGCCGCCTCCAACTCGGGCAGGGTCGCGTACCATCCTACTGTGGACGTGACGGTTTGGATCTGGCCAATCGGAATCTTGACGATTTCGTCGATCGGAGCCGGAAACGACCAGTGCAGACCCGGGCGCAGCAGCCGACCGTCCCCGTCCCCAATCGGTTTGCCAAAGCGCAGAATTACCGCGACCTCCTGGGAAGACACGGTAAAAATCCCGGAGCAAAGGAACACGACCACCAAAATCACCATGACGACCTTAATAATTGCAAAGCTGCTTTTCAGCGCCTCGGATAGCGCCTGCGATCCAGCGTCTTCGGCCGTCACGGGAGCTGGCGCGTCCTGCTCAGGGGCGTCGTGGTCATGATCGTGACCTTGCTCGTGCTCGGGGTGGTCGTGATTGTCACTCATGACAGATAAAAAGTGCTACTTTTTGGCCGGCGCCTCTGGCTTGGCAGTTAACAAATTGAACGGGGGTGTGCGCTGATCAAGGATGAGCGTGGAGCGCTCTTTGAGCGTTTGTTCGAGCGCGTTCAGACCCAAAATATAGAGCGCCAGTTCGGGCGCTTTTTCAAACACCGAGTAAAACTTGGCAGCCTCGGCGTCTCCCTGCCCGCGGATGCGCATCGCGTCCGCATCGCCCTGCGCCAGGATGCTGTCTCGTTCACGGTCGGCGGTTGCGCGGATGATGATCGATTGAGACTCGCCCTGGCCTTTATACTCCTGCACCAGCCGATCCCGTTCGGCCTTCATGCGGTCGAACACTTTTTGGGTGATGCTCTCCGGCAGGCCAAGTTTTTTGATCCCGAGAAACCTGACCTCGACCCCATAGTTGCCTTTGGCACGCTCCTGGACGGACTTCAAAATTTCCTGTTCGATCTCGACGAGCTTGAGGTCGTTTTCGTTGGGCGAAATGAAATGCGAAAAGGGATGTTTGCCGACCGTGGCGTTCTTCTCGGTCCGAATCAATCCTTCCAGCGTGCGCTCGGCCTCCTGCACCGAACCATTGGCAAAACGCTGCAGGAAAACTCGCGGTTCGATAATACGCCATCCCGCGTAGACCCGGACCAACAGGTTCTTCTTGTCACTGGTAAAGGTCTCTTCAAATTTGTCTTCTTCAAAATTTTGGATCCGCTTGTCGAACTGGTAAACTTTTTGAATTGGCCACGGCATTTTCCAGTAAAGCCCTGGCTCTGTACGATCGCTCGTCGGTTTGCCAAAGGTGGTGACTACCGCTACCTGTGTTTGCCGGACCTGGTAAGCAAACAGGAGGAGTCCAAAGATGATGACTAACAGGAACCCGACTAGAAGGGAGAGGTTGCTTTTTTTCATAGCTTCAGCGATTCATTTTTATTTCGCGCCCGGTGTCGAAAGGCCCGCAGCGGAATCCATCAACGATTTAGCAATTTTGTCTTCGAGATTTACGTTCAGGACATCCTGGGTGTTGGTAGCCGCCAAAATATACTTGCGAGCTCCACTCGCGCCTCGCGCCATGGTTTGGTAATAAGAGCGCGCGGAAAAGATCGTTGGAGAAGCCTCGTAGGCGGCCATTTGATTCGTGAATCGGGCTTTTTGAGCTTCGGCCAGGGGCACCTTGCGGGCGCGGTAGGCTTCGGCTTCCAGTACCTTTCGCTTGGCCTTGGCGGCGGCGACCGGGACCTGGTTCGAGCTGTACGCCTGGGCCTCCAAAATCCTGGCCTCCTTTTCTTGTATCGCAGCGACTACCGCCTCGTAATAAGGCGCGACTTTTACCGGCGGGTGAATGTCCTGCAAGCCGACGAACAGGATCTTGACGCCGAGATCGAGTTCGTTCGCGCGGTCCTGAATCCGCTGGCGGAGCACTTCAGCCGTTTGCTGCCGCGCGGTGGACATAATCTCATTCAAGTCCACGCCGACGAGGTACCGCACCACCTCTCGAGTCGCAATTTTCTCGAGGAGTTGGCCGGCATCGGAGTAACTGTAGGCCCACGCCTTGACATCGCTAATCTGATAATGCACGGGAATGCCCACGGTGAGCAGGCTTACCGGAACCGCTTGTTCACCGGGAGCTGAGGTGGCGAGGGCCGCCTCGCTGTCACGGCTCGCCACCAGCAGATTGAATTCCTCTTTGTAATGAGGAACCGTCCAGAGGACCGTGGATTCCTTCTCTCTCTCGGGGTCGGGAATGAAGCCGACGTTGAAACTTTGGATTTGCTGCGTGCTGTAACGAACCACACGATCGATCGGCCACGGGAATTTTAGATGGGCCCCGGGTTGAAGGATCTGACGGCCTTCCACAGGCCGTCCGAATCGTTCGAGCAACCCTTCCTGGCCAGGCTCCATAAAAACGAAGCAGGTAGATAGTAACAGTGCTCCAAGCTGGAGCAGGACTAGCCACGCCAGCGCCTTTTCCAGGAAACGGTAAAACCAGGTCTCGGACACCTTGAAGCCGAATTGATAGTCGAGTGCCTGCGCGGCCGTCGTGATCAAACCTTCCGGCTGGCTCAATAACCCGACGAGGCGGCTCTCATAAAGAAGCCGCGCCTGCTGGCCTTTGACGCGCGGCCGATAAATTTCAAGGACAAGACTAACCATTGTCTCCAGCGCATTGAGCGCGAGCAGGACGCACAAGGCGCGCGCCGCAAATACATCAACTCGGGAAAAACCGGCTTCCACTGCTGCGACACTCGCCACGACCACAAAGCAAAGGTACGCGCCCAGAAGAAGGTAACTCGCGCCGGGGCGAAGCAGACGTTGACCCTCGAGACGAGCGATACCCGCCGAGTATTTGCCGAGCAGAAAGAGGACGAGCGCGAACAAACCAAACAACGCCATCGCCACCAGCGGCTCCGCCAGTTTCGCCGAGGAACTCTTTTCCAGCCAGCGCCAGAGCAGGAAAGCGCCTCCCGCCTGAAGGAGAAACAGAATCACGGTGAACGCTGGCACCATGAAACGCTCGAATTGTTCGCGGGAGCGCCGCGCCGCAAAGAGCTCCGCTTCCTCGGTGGCGAATAACGCCGAGCCACCGCGAGATTTGGCGAGTTCGTCGAACTCCAGCCTCTCAAGCCGTTCGCGCTCTTCGAGGCGCATCTGGAAGTAACTCACCGCCGCGATGAGAAATCCCAGCCCGATAAAGACACTAACGGTTTGACCCGCGAACGATGCGCTCAGCCGCGCCAGGACAAAACTCGTGGTGGCGCCGGCCAGAAGAACCCACAAATTGACCAGCCCGATCTTTCGAATGTTTCGTTCCATTTCGATACCCTCAGCTCAACTCGCGGTCTTCGAACATCACCAGGGCCACGGCCAGCACCGCGCCCAGATAACCCAAAACATAGGCAAAACTCCGGCCCACGTAACTCCAGGGAATGCTCTTCTTGTTCTCTAGCGCATCCGCAAGCCAGAAGAGCTGCCAATTGGG
>JBDTOW010000246.1:0-6315 GCA_039933075.1 Verrucomicrobiota bacterium
CCTACTATGAAAACAAATAATCTGGTTAAGGAGGATTTATTGTGCCGGGAAGATTTCAAATGACCGAGAACCATCCGCTCCTGCAAGAGCTTCGGAAGGGTCTTTGGCATCGGACCGGTACCGAGGGTTTTCGCCAGATCTGCGCAGATGGGGTCATTACGCCGAATGACGGGCGGGTAAATAATTGGAGGGGGCAATACGCTTGCCAAGAACTGGGAGGCCTTTCGTTGTTCGACTTTGATAGTCCGACTGTGGAACAAATTCTTGAAACGGCCAACGATTGGCAACAGTTTGTTTGGGACAAGAATCCTGTCACTATCATTATGGGGTTAGACCGAGCTCTGCTTGCGGACAGACTCGTTCCTTATCCAGAGAACAAGGTCAACACGAGAGGCAACGTGATACCTTATGTGGAGGTGTGCCACCGCGGTACGATTCCGTTGTGTGCGGCTATGAGGTATTTATTGGTCTGCCACGTCGATTGCTTTAAGTTTTACCCCGAAGAAGTGCTAACCCAGGAGCGTCTTGCAGAAGTTGAGGACGGGATTGCGGAAGGGAAAAAGCGACCTTTATTGGGCTATCAGGCATTTCGTCACATCTGGAAGCCTCGCGTTGTTCAATCGTGAGCAAGCGACTTGGACTGGGAGAGAGCGAGCCCATCCAAGCATACTGTTTGCCGCCTGCCCGCCGACACTTTTAGTTGCTTACGTTGGCTTCGTCAAACGGGTCAGGCACTACTTTTTTGGACACCGCATTGTCCAAATCTGCGATCAGTTTCTTGGCGTTTACTCAGACAGGCGTCAGTGCTATCAATTCACAGTTGTCGCGCCTTGGTGGATGATGCCCAAGAAATTACAGCCACTATAAAGGCCAAATGCGTCTAACATGGAGCAGTGTTCAATCTCGCTCAGTCCAGCCAATTGATGGAGCACGAGTTCTTTAAAGGTGGTTTCATGCATTGCGTGTGATACCCGAGGGAACAAGTAAACTGCTTCAACTACACCATTTCACGTGGAGCATTGATCAAATTCCTTTGACGTACTGAGCCAGCGGATATGCACACCGGGATGTTGGCTGTTGCGGGATTCGAACGACTTCCAGACAGCTTCGAGGTCGATGCTGGGCCAAAGGAAATTCACGAAATGAACGTGTGGCCCATGTTCCCAATGGTTGTCGAATTCCTCCAGGTCTTGGAAAGTGAGGTAAAACAAGTGCCAATGAACTTCGCTCGCAAAAAGATGCGCGGACACATGCTTCCGCTCCTTAAAAACTTGCACAAACTTACGCAAAATCTTTTTCGGATATGGCGCATTCGGTTCAACTGATGCGCGAATAGAAAGCAAATCTGCCTGCGTCGGCGTCAAATGTTCAGGGCGAAATTCACGATGTTGCCGAAAATGCTGCAACCCAAATCGTGGAGCGTTTGATATCAGCGATGTGAGCGCCGTCTGTCGCAGCACGAAGTTTCTGCAATAGCTTTCAACCTCACGTTGTTTTTCGAACAACAGTAGCTTGCGCAAGCCATCGGGAACTTCTGATCGCGAGCCGAGATACAATTCCAGAATCATTTTGATCCAATTATCTCACATGCCGCAGAATTTTCCAAGTCGTTCGGAGGGCTATGATCCGGTTTTGAATCATTTCTCAATCGATGGGTGACTGACTGGGGCATCATATCTTTTCAAGTTGCGCCTTGGCTGAGGGGAAAACTGCTCAACGAATGGCGGAAAACATACGGCAGTTGGCGGCATCCCCAGCTTCAGTGTGGATTACGGTGTACGGCTGGAAGGCGGGTGATGCAGGAGGGATCTCTCGGCGCGCCCGTGGCGACGAGCAGCACTCGACGAAAGGCCCACCCAGTCCTGGGAGCGGCGGCTCTGCAGACCGCCGTCATCGATTTTTGCGGCGTTTTTACGAGATGCCGCTACAAAGCGCAGGCTTTGACCAACGCCTTTTTGACGGCTTCCAAGTCTGCTGGCGGCAACACACCAAGACGTTTTTCAAACCGGACGGAAGGCAGCGAGCCGATGCCTTGCACGTTGGCGACGGATTCCGCGTCGAGAAATGGCAGATGTCCGAGCGGCACTTCCAATTCGCTGCCGCGATTCTGCTTCGAGATCGGGATGTGAATGATGAGCGAGCGCGGCACGTTGAGATTGTCGGCGATGAGCACCACACCGGGACGGGTCTTGGCCGCCATCCCCATGTCCACGAGCCAGACTTCACCGTGGCGCGGGTTCACTTCCGTCAAGGAGGTCCAAGACTTCCTGCTCCACTTCGCGCGAAGGCAAAACGTCAGCCCAGGCTTCGTCTTCGCGCTGCCGGATGAGGAACTTCAAGTAGTGCCAGACTTCGCGCAGCACCGGTTCGGGCTGGCGTTTGATTTCCTCAAGCAAAATTTCCTGCGTACTCATAGACTGCCACTAATGAACGCTTTTTGCGCGAGAAAAGCAACCCGGTTGTTGGGCCAACCTCCAGACACTCCCTTCTTTGCTTGGCCTCGGCCGTCAGAGCGAAATGCATTTTCAGAAACGAAATTTCGATCATGGAATATTTGCGTGAGTCTGGCAGACTGACATGGACGACATTACAAGACAACCATCGCGAAAGGCGAACATTTATGAAAATAGTGCTGACCAATTTGCTGGCGGCGGCGCTGCCGCTGATAGCGGGCGCGGCTTTGCACAACGAAACGATCGTTTACAAACAAGGTGACACTGTCCTCGAAGGCTGGCTCGCTTACGACACGAACATCCAGGGCAAACGCCCCGGCGTGCTAATCGTTCATCAGTGGAAAGGCCTCGGCGATTACGAAAAGAAGCGCGCCGAAATGCTCGCGAAGCTCGGGTTCAACGTCTTCGCACTCGACATTTACGGACAGGGCATCCGGCCGACCGATCCCAGAGAGGCCGGCGTGGAGGCTGGCAAGTACAAGGGCAATCGCGGGCTCCTGCGTGCCCGGGCGCAAGCCGGGTTGCAAGTCTTGCAATCGCACCCAATGACGGATTCCAAGCGTGTTGCGGCCATCGGTTATTGTTTCGGCGGCACGACCGTTATCGAATTGGCGCGTAGCGGCGCGAATATCGCGGGCGTCGTCAGTTTTCACGGTGGATTGGACGCGCCCAAGCCGGAGGATGGCAAAAACATAAAATGCAAAGTGCTTGCGTTGCACGGCGCTGACGATCCGTTCGTACCTGTAAAGGAGATCGCGGCGTTCGAGGAGGAGATGCGCCAGGCGGGTGTGGACTGGCAGCTCGTGGCGTATGGCGGCGCAGTCCACAGCTTCACGGACTTCAACGCGGGCAGCGATAACTCGAAGGGTGCGGCTTACAACGAAAAGGCGGATCACCGCTCATGGGAGGCGATGAAACAGTTCTTCGCCGAAATCTTCCAGACGAAGTGAATTGACATTCCGATTCTATCAATCATCCATCGAGCGGGTTGGACCAGATTTTGAACGAATTTGGTTTGGTCTACAGCCCATAAATTGAAATGTCTTCCGCTGAACGTCCCATCTACATAGCGACGCGCGGCAGCGCGCTGGCGCTGGCCCAGGCTCAGATTGTCCTGTCGCAATGCCGGGCTGCTTTCCCTCAACTGAGTTTCGATCTCAAAATTATCAAAACCACCGGTGACAAGTTGCAAACCGCTTCGATCGCTCATCCCAGCGAAGCACTGCCCAAAGGGCTTTTTACCAAGGAACTGGAAGTTTCCTTGCTAAAGAACGAAGCCGACCTCGCCGTTCACAGTTTGAAGGATCTGCCCACCGAGCTTCCAGCGGGTCTCAAGCTCGGCGCGGTGAGCAAGCGCGCCGACGTGCGCGATGTGTTGATCTACCGGGACGCGAATCATCTCCACGCCGACGCCGCTAAAGTGACCGTCGAGGAATGGACACCGGGCCAATCCGAACGGCGAGGCTTCAAGCCCGCTCTGAAAATCCAGGAATTGCCATCGGGTGCGACCGTGGCGACGAGCAGCACCCGACGAAAAGCCCAGTTGCTGGCGCAGAATCCGGGCCTGAACGTCGTGGAGATTCGCGGCAACGTGGTGACTCGTCTGCAAAAGTTGGCGGAGCGCGCGGAACTGGACGCGCTCGTTTTGGCGGCGGCCGGTTTCGAGCGCTTGAATTTTCAAGTTATGCGTGACGGTCATTTGAAAGGCGACGCGATTCCGCAGGGTTTGCTCGCCACGATTCTTGAGCCGGAGGTGATGCTGCCCTGCGTCGGCCAGGGCGCGCTGGGCATCGAGATTCGGGACAACGACGAGCGCGGGAACGCGATTTGTGAGCGGTTGAACCATTTCAACACCCATCAGTGCGTGAGTGCCGAGCGCGCGTTTTTGAAGGCGATGGGCGGCGGTTGCCAGAGTCCGATTGCCGCCTACGCCGAAATACAGGGTCACCAGATTCGCTTGCGCGTCGTGTCGTTTCGCGATGGAATGGCGCGCCGCGGAGAAGCAAAGCGCCCCGTTAAAGATGCAGCAAATCTGGGCGAGGAGTTGGCAGCGCAACTCGCTGAAAAGTCGGTCATCGCACCTGACTTGCGAAATCGGGATTAAGAATCAGGGACGTTGAGGACAACGGTGTCTGTTTCGTGTAGGGCAGGCATCTTTGCCTGCCGGTTCTGGCGGCATCCCTGCCGCCAGTGGAGCGCTCCGGGCAGGGATGCCCGGAGAACCGGCAGCCAAAGATGCCTGCCCTACATGTGCGCCGACTCGCTGTGGCCGGTCCGGGTCACTCTGAAACGGCGCGGTAAAATCGTTGCGCGAAATCGGCACCACTCGCATCGACAAATTCGAACCCAACGCTGGCTGGTGTGACGTTCGTGAGCGACAGCCAATCCACCAGATTTGTCGAAGTCTCGATCCGGAAGCGAGTGTCGGGATCAATGTCGAAGGCGAGCGCAAGCGCGCGTCCGGCCAAACGCGTTGGCGGTTTGAAACTGAACCTGGGAACCCGTGCCGTATGGCGCGCATCGCGGTTGAACATCGGCCACGGCGAGTTGGCCAGGGGGCTTGAACCTTTAAGCGCGTATAATTTACGGTCGCCCGCGCCGAAATAGATGTTTCCGTTTGTGCCGACTGCCGGCGAGGAGTGAACGTCCCACCGGGTTGGAAAGCTCCATTGCAGCGCGCCGTCAGAACTGAGCGCGTAAAGTTTCCCATCTTGCGCACCGAGATAAATCGTGCCATCGGCGGCGAGCGCGGGCGTCCCGATGATGGCGTTGCCCGCAAGGAATTCCCAGCGTTTGCGCCCGCCGCGATCGAGCGCATAGAGCTTGTGATCATACGACCCGAAATATGCCGTGCCGTCGCTGCCGAGCACCGGCGACGACACGACCAGGCCGCCCGTAACAAAGTCCCAGCGTTTGGATCCATCATGGTTAAGCGCGTAGAGCTTCCAATCATAACTTCCGATATAAATCGCTCCGTCCGATCCGAGCGCCGGCGAAGCGGAAATCGGCCCGCCGCAGGCGAAGCTCCAGCGCAAAGTCCCATCCGGGTTGAGCGCGTAGAGAAGGCCGTCCTGCGAGCCGAAGTAGATTACGCCTTCGGCATCGATGGCCGCCGCGGAAAAGATATTGGCTCCGGTTACGAAGTCCCATCGCTTACTGCCGTCGAGATTGACCGCGTAAAACTTCCCGTTAAACGAACCGAAATAAATCGTGCCATCCCGGCCGATGGCAGGTGATGAGCCAACGCCGCTCTGGGTATCAAACGCCCATTTGAGCGCTCCGTAGGGAGTCAGCGCGAAGAGCGGTCCATCGGTCGAACCGGCGTAAATTGTTCCGTCGCTGCCGATCGCCGGAGACGACGGGACGTAGGTTCCCGCGGCAAAAGCCCATCTCTGGACTCCGTCCGGATTAATCGCGTAGAGGTTGCCGTCATCGGAGCCAACGTAGATCGCGCCGTCCGCGCCGATCGCCGGAGATGAAAGAATGCCGTTGGAGGTTTCGAATTCCCAGAGTTCGGTTCCCGGAGGTTGCGCTTGCCCATTTCCCAAAGCCGACAATCCAAGACCCACAATCAGAAGGCGGATAGTTGTTTTCATTGACTGGATTCACAAGGTACAGAATCCGATGTACCATTTTCCCTGGCAAATGTCGCACTCTTACTCTTAGCCGTAACTATGCAGTCAAAACAAACCCTCACCCCATCCCTCTCCCTTTCGGAAAGGGAGAGGGTGAACCACTCGGCGCCGCTTGAACAGTCACCAGACGGTGACTTTGCAGAGCGCGATCGAAAGGGTCCCCCTCTCCTTGGGGGAGAGGGTTGGGGAGAGGGGAATCTTCAATAAAAACGCTCCTCCTCTCCCCG